>JAGWVP010000750.1 GCA_018970825.1 bacterium
TGGGGCTACATCCCCGAGAACCCGAAGAACATCGCCCAGCTCTTCTACACCTTCACCCAGAGCGGGCAGGCGGGCGACCTCGACCGCTTCGTCGATCCCTCCTACCAGTTCGGCACGGTGGTCACGCTGTTCCGCGGCCACTCGAACCGGATCATCAACAACGCGATCGAGAAGGCGAAGGAGCTCGCGAAGCGCTACGAGTCCGAGAGCCTCTCGTTCCGGCTCGCGGGCGGCATGTTCGGCATCCTCGCCGCGGTGAACGAGAAGGTCGAGTCGAGCTACTGGACGACGCTCGGGATCGTCTTCTCGGTCGTCGCCTTCTGCCTCTACCTGACCTACGGAACCTGGATGGGCACGCTCATCCTCATGATCCCGGTCGTGTTCTCGCAGTTCATCTGCGAGGCGGTCATGGTGCTCTTCGGCATCGACATGAACGTGAACTCGCTGCCGGTCGCGGCGGCGGGCGCCGGCGTCGGCGTCGACTACGGCATCTACCACTTCAGCCGGATCATGGACTGCTTCCACGAGGGCCGCGACGTGGACGACGCCGTCGACTTCGCGACCGCGACGACCGGCAAGGCGATCATCTTCACCGCGACGACGATGTTCGCGGGCACGATCTTCTGGTTCTTCTCGTCGCTCAAGTTCCAGGCACAGATGGGCGTACTGCTGGCGCTCCTCATGATCCTGAACACGTTCGGCGGGCTCGTCGTCGTGCCGGCCTTCGTGAAGATCATCCGGCCGAAGTTCCTGCTGAACGTGCGCGACGCGGCGCGGGCGAGGCTCGCGGCCGAGGGGAAGTCGCCGCCGCCGCCGCACGTCGGCGGGGCCGCGACCGCCTACAAGCACTGATCGGGCGCCCGGCCCGATGGAAGACGACGTCCCGGCGATCCGCGCCGAGAGCCTCTCGAAGAGGTTCGGCGCGCGCATCGCCGTGGACGGAGTTTCCTTCCGGGTCGGCCGCGGCGAGGTCGTCGCCTTCCTCGGGCCGAACGGGGCCGGGAAGAGCACGACGATGCGCATGCTGACGGGGGTCTTTCCCCCGTCGTCGGGAAGAGCGTTCGTCGCGGGGCACGACGTCGTGGCCGAGCCCCTGCGGGCGCGGAGCATGGTCGGCTACCTGCCCGAGCGCACCGCCCTCTATGGCGACATGGAGGTCGCGGGCTACCTCCGTTTCGTCGCCGAGATGAAGGGGATCGAGTCCCGGGCGCTCGGGGGGGCGGTGGCGCGGGCCATGGACGCGACCGCGATCGCGCCGGTCGCGTCCCGGCGGATCGGCGACCTCTCGAAGGGCTACCGTCAGCGGGTCGGACTCGCCCAGGCGCTGCTCGGCGATCCGCCGGTGCTCGTGCTCGACGAGCCGAGTTCGGGGCTCGACCCCGAGCAGGTCGCGGAGATGCGCGAACTCGTGCGCGGTCTCGGCGGGGATCGCGCGGTGATCCTCTCGACCCACGTGCTCTCGGAGGCCGAGAGCGTCTGCTCGCGGGTCCTGGTCATGCACCGCGGACGCATCCTCGCGGTCGACGAGCCCCGCGCCCTCGAGGACCGGCTTCGCCCCTGGCG
>JAGWVP010000751.1 GCA_018970825.1 bacterium
CTGGAGGAAGTGCTGTCCGACGCCGACGTGCTGGTCCTGTCGTCGCGCTGCGACGAGTCCTGGTCGCGCGCGGTGCGCGAGGCCAGAGCGGCGGGACTCGCGGTCGTGGCGCCGTCGACCGGCGGGCCGGGCGAGGCGCTGTCCGACGGCGTCGACGCGCTGCTGGTCGAGCCGGCCTCGCAGGAGTCGCTCGACCGCGCGCTCGCCCGCCTGCTCGACGATCCCGCGCTCGTGCGGCGGCTCGCCGATGCGCCGGCGCGCTGGACGACGTCCGCGGAGGCCGCGGAGCGGCTCGAGGAGGAGTACCGGCGTCTCCTCGAGAGCCGCGCGCGCGTGGACGCCCGGCGCGTCCTCGGCGTTCCGTCTTCGGAGCCCGGCACGACCGGTGCCGCGGGCGTGCCCGGAGTCGCGAGCGACGCCGGGCGGCCGACGGTGAGCGTCGTCTACCCGACCAAGAACGCGGGCCGGCTCCTCGAGGCCTCGCTCGCCGCCGTGCGCCGCCAGGTCGGATCCTTCGAGCTCGTCGAGATCGTCGCGGTCGACTCGGGCTCGACCGACGGCACGCAGGGCGTCCTCGAGCGGCACGGCGTGCGCGTCCTGCGCATCCCGCCCCGCGAGTTCGGCCACGGACGCACGCGCAACCTGGGCGCACGCGCCGCCCGCGGCGAGATCGTCGTGTTCCTCACGCAGGACGCGGAGCCCGCCGACGAGCGCTGGCTCGACCGGCTGGTCGCGCCGCTCGTCGCCGACCCGCTGCTCGCCGGGACGTGGAGCCGGCACCGCGCGCGCCCCGGCTGCCACCCGATGGAGCGCCGGCGCATCGAGGAGTTCCCGCTCTTCGCCGAGGGGCCGCTCGTCGTGTCCTCGCTCCGCGGCGTCGCGGGCGGGGGGCGGGGCGAGGAGATGACGGCGTGGTTCTCGAACAACGCTTCCGCGATCCCGCGCGCGCTGCTCGATCGCTTCCCGTTCCCCGACGTCGAGTTCGCGGAGGACCAGGCCTGGGCGAGGACGGTGCTGCGCGCGGGCTTCCGCACCGCGCTCGTGAACGACTCCGTCGTGCTCCACTCGCACGACTACGGTCCGTGGGAGAACCTGCGCCGCCACTTCGACCACGCGCGCGCGATGCGCGAGACGATGGGGCGCGAGGACGGGATCACGCTGCGGGAGGCCGTGCGCTGCGCCGTGCACGAGACCGGCCGCGACGTCGACTACGAGGCCGCGGGCCGGGGCGAGGGCAGGTTCGCGACGCTCGCGCGCTGGGGGGCTCCCGCCGTCGCCTACCACCTCGGCGCCTTCGGCGGGCGATGGCTCGGCGCGCGGTCGGGTCGACTGCCCGACGCCGTTCGCCGCCGCCTGTCCCTGCACGAACAGCGGGTGCAGGAGGGAGCCGGCGACGACGCGCCGGCGCCGGGCGCGCGATGAGCGCCGCGGCCGGCGGGGCGCGGGTGCCTCGCGCGTCGATCATCGTGCCGAGCTACGACCACGGCTCCTTCGTGCTCGGGGCCGTGCGCAGTGCGCTCGACCAGACCGAGCCGGACGTCGAGGTGCTGGTGATCGACGA
>JAGWVP010000752.1 GCA_018970825.1 bacterium
GCGCGAGGATCGAGGACTGGGAGCCCTCCGAGCCGCTCGCGGCGGTCACCGCCTTCGACGTGCTCGAGCACCTGCTCGACCCGACGGTCCTGCCGGAGCGGGTGCGCCGCTGGCTGCGACCCGACGGCGTCCTCGCCCTGACCCTGCCCGACATCGGCAGCCCGGTCGCGCGCGCGATGGGACGCCACTGGTTCTTCTACGCCCCGAACGACCACTTCCACTACTTCGACCGCGCATCGATCGCGCGCTTCCTCGCCCGGCACGGATTCCGGGCCGAGCGCATCGTCACCGCCGCGAAGCCGCTCACGCCCGCCTACGTCGCCGGGCAGGTCGAGGTCTTCTACCCGCCGCTCGCCGCCGCATCGCGCCTCGTCCGCCTGCTGCCGCGCGGGTTGCGCGAGCGCACGATCCACGTCCCGGTGGGGGAGATGCTCGTGGTCGCCCGGCGGAGCGACGCGTGAGCTCGCCCGCGACCGGGCCCGCCCCGCCCGGGCCGGCCGGAGGGGAGCGCGGCCTCGTCGCGCTCGTGCGCAACTTCCTGCGTACGCTCTCGCCGCGACAGGCGGCGACCGTCTGGGCCGAGGACTGGATCGGCATGCTCGTCCGGCCGATCCCGGGCTTCACCGGCTTCGGGCTGCGCTGGATGCTCTACCGCGTCCTGTTCGCGCGCCTCGGCGGCCTGCCCTTCATCTACAAGGGCGTCTACTTCGAGCATTCCTACGGCATCGACGCCGGATCGAACCTCCACGTGAGCGCGGGAGCCGTGCTCTACGGCCGGGGCGGGCTCACGATCGGGGACGACGTGATGATCGGGCACCATGCGACGATCTACACGTCGCAGCACCACTGGGGCCTCGGGCCCGAGATCCCGATGATCCGGCAGGGGCACGTCTCGGCGCCGGTCGTGATCGGCGACGACGTCTGGATCGGGGCGCACGCGGTCGTGCTGCCCGGCGTCCGCATCGCGCGCGGCACGGTCGTCGCCGCGGGCGCGGTCGTGAACCGGGACACGGCGCCCTACACGATCGTCGGCGGCGTGCCGGCGCGGGTGATCGGCGAGCGGCCGCGACCGGCCATCGAGGCCGACACGATCCGCCCTCCGCTGTTCGACGAGGAGGGATCGTGAGGGTCCTGGTCGTCACGCCGACCTACAACGAGAGGGAGAACCTCGAGCCCCTCTGCGAGGCGGTGCTCGCCTCGCCGGTCGGCGCCGATTTCCTCGTGGTCGACGACGCTTCGCCCGACGGCACGGGAGAGGTCGCCGACCGGATCGCCGCCGGCGAGCCCCGGTTCCGGGTGATCCACCGTCCGGGCAAGCTCGGCCTCGGCACGGCCTACGTCGAGGCCTTCCGGTTCGCGCTCGACCACGGCTGGGACGCGGTCGTCACGATGGACGGCGACTGGTCGCACGACCCGTCCTACCTCCCGGCCCTCGTCGAGGCGACCTCGCGAGCGGATCTCGTGATCGGCTCGCGCTACCTGAACGGCATCAGCGTCGTGAACTGGGACCTCAAACGCCTCATCCTCTCGCAGTTCGCGAACGAGTACGCGCGGAC
>JAGWVP010000753.1 GCA_018970825.1 bacterium
ACGTCGCAGACGCCGTTCGCCACCCGGCAGACCGTCGTCGATGCGGCGAAACCGTCCGTGGGGCACGTCGCACTCGAGCCGGTGCAGTTCTCGGCGACGTCGCAGACGCCGTTCGCCACCCGGCAGACCGTCGTCGATGCGGCGAAGCCGTTCGCCGGGCAGGCGAGGCTCGAGCCGTTGCAGACCTCGGCGACGTCGCAGACCGCCGTCGCGGCCCGGCAGACGGTGCCCGCCGACTTGACCGGGTGCGTGCAGTTGCCGTTCGCGTCGCACACGTCGTCGCTGCAGCCGAGGCCGTCGTCGGCGCAGGGCGCTCCGGGCGTGCTCTCGCAGGAGTTCGTCGCCTCGTTGCAGGTGGTCGCGCAGCCGCCACCGGCTCCGCAGGGATTGCCGGCGTGGCCGCTGCAGGTCTTGGCAGCGCAGGTGTCGGCCCCGTTGCAGTAGAGGCCGTCGTCGCAGGCGACCGTGGTCGACGGCTCCTGCCCGATGCACTGGCCGACCTGGTTGCAGACGTCGTTCACCGTGCAGACGTTGTTGTCGCTGCACGAGATGTTGGTGCCGCCCACGTACTGGCAATTGAACTTGCAACACGTGCTCTGGTAGAAGCAGTTGCTGCCCGTGGTGCAGGTGGCCGCCGACAGGTCGCCCCCGACGCGGAGCGAACCGCCCGGGTCGCATTCCTCGTTGCCGTCGAGGATGCCGTCGCCGCAGACGAGCGCCCGCGCGGGGCTCGCGACGGAAAGCGTCGCGAGAAGGATCGCGAGCGGGAACAGGAATCGCGGGAAAAGGCGCAGGGCCGGTCGCATCACGGGGTGCCTCCGTAGGGGGACGCGGCCGAACCCCCAGCCGCCCTGTCGATTCCTAGTCCAGGATCCCACCCCTGCCTAGCCGGGAGAATCCCGATCCGGCACCTCGGAATTCCCGGGCCCGAGGTCCCCGCCCCGGGGGCCCGCGACCCCGGACCCCGCGAGGTGCAGCCCGACGATCCGGGAGATCATGACCGCCAGGTAGAGTTGACCCAGCAACGCCTCGGCGACGCTCACCATGCCCGACCCCACGTTCGCGGGGTGGATCTCGCCGTAGCCCACCGTCGTCAGGGTGACGAAACTGAAATACTGCAGAGCCGACCGCAACCCGTGCTCGGACCCGACGTCGAAGTCGGGGGCGATCGTGAACGACCCCGGCGAAAAGTGTTCGAGCAGCAGGAAGACGTTCGCCCAGATCGCCGCGATCAGGACGAATCCGGCCGAGGCCGCCGCCACCGTGTCCCAGCCCACCTCGTCCTGAGTGAGGAACTGCCGGAGGACCCGGTACTCGGCCCAGGCGAGCAGGCCGATGCGACAGACGATGGTCGCGTCCTCGACCCTCGGGTCACCGAGCGCGTTCACGGCGAAGAGCGGCAGCAGCACCGCGAGGAGCTTCCACGAGTCGGCGACCGGGAGTCCGGTCGCGACGAAGGCCGCGACGATCATGATGCCGGAGAGGATCCGCTCGAAGACGAAGCCGTTGTGCACCGAGGCGAAGAGCGGCATGAGCAGCAGGATCGCGAAACTCGC
>JAGWVP010000754.1 GCA_018970825.1 bacterium
ACTTCGTCGCCGAGACGGAGGTCGCGCCCGTCGCCGAGGGCCGCGACGGCGGCGTCGGCGCCGAGCGAGGTCGCCGCGGCGCCGCGCCGCGGGGCGATCGCTTCCTGCACGGCGCGCCGGGCCGCGGAGAACCACGCTCCCGCGTCCCCGGCCGAACGTGCGCGCGCCATCTCGTCGTCGCGCTGCTCGGCGAGACGGCGGGCCTCGCGCTCGATGCGGAGTGCCGGATCGGCGTCGCGTCGCCTCGCGTGCCGCGCCCAGCCGAGTCCGGCGAGCGCCAGCACGAGCGGCGCGAGGTGCCACGCGAGCCAGCCCGGCCTGCGGACGAGCGGCTTCCAGTCGCGCACGGGCTCGCCGGGGTCGATCGCGTTCGGGGCGAGTTCGTCGCGGGAACGGGTGTCCGTCTCCGGGGCCGGCGCCGCGTCGACTCCTGCCGCACCCGGGGCGGCGGGCGCGCCCGGAGCCGTCGATCCCGCGCCGGGCGCGGCCGCGCCGCCCGTGGGAGGGGCGATGGCGATCGCGACGGGCTGCGTCTCGAGCGAGACGTAGCGCCGCTCGGCCGGGTCGAAGTAGCTGAAGCGCCGCGTGGGCGCCGTCGCGAGGTCGGCTCGCTGCGGCACGATCGCCTGCTCGAACACCTTGGCGCCGCGCACCCCGAGCGGGTCGGTGGTCTCGACGCGGGACGTCCCGGGATAGACCTTCCAGTCGGCGTCGCTCGCGAGCGGGACCGGCTCGACCCGGTCGAGGTTGCCCTCGCCGCGCACGATGACGCGCTGGGTGATCGGATCGCCCAGCGCCACGGACGCAGGCGTCGCCGTCGCCTCGATCGTGAAGCGCCCGATCGCACCCGAGAAGTCCGCGGGCCGGCCCTCGGCCGGCAACGGGAGCACGCGCAGCACGAGCGGTCGCGCCTTCACGTCGAGCTTGCGCGGCTCGCCGAAGAAGCCCGAGAAGAAGGAGTCGGAGAACGGGTCGTCGTCGGGGCCGCGACGGCGGTCGCGCTCGCGCGGAAGGACCGCGTGGATGACTTCGCTCGCCGCCAGGTCGTGCACACCGGGGCGGATCGGGCTGATCGCGATCGGGAAGATCACGAGGTGGTAGTTCCGGCCGCCGATCGTCGCCGTCGTCTGGTCGGGCTGCCGGTCGTTCGGTCGCGTCACCGTGAAGGCATCGCCCACGAGCTGGGGCTGCTCGACGTCCGAGACCCGCACGCCCTCGCGGATCGCGAGCACGAGCGAGCCCGGGACCGACTCGCCGACGAAGAGCTCGCGGTCGGGGATCCGGATCTCGAGCGAGGCGACCGCGGGAGGCTCCTCGCCGGCGGGAACCGTGGCGGAGCCGGGGCCCGGGCCACCTCGGCTCCCCGCGGATGCGGCGCCGCCCGCGCCGCCTGCGGCACCCGACGACGGCGGCTGGCCGGCCGCGACGACTCGCAGCGAGAGCGGCTCGGTCGTGAGCGTCGTGCCGCCGGCGTCCACCTGCATCGGCGGGATCACGAAGTCGCCCGTGCGCATCGCGAGCAGCGACCAGGACCAGGCGATCTCGTAACTCATCG
>JAGWVP010000774.1 GCA_018970825.1 bacterium
GCGGGCCGCGCGACGCTCGCGCGTGAACGCGAGCGGCGCGCGGGTTCGCGTCAAAGGCTGAGCGGCGACGCGTTGCGGTCGCACCACTGGACGGAACGCGGAAGCGAGCCGCCGCGGCACCACGTACGGCGGAACGCGAACGCGTCGCCGTCAATGGTCGCGGGGACGGCGACGAACGCGGAAAGCTCGCGCGCGGGCTCGCAATCGGGCGAGCCTGTACGAGGCTCGCGCCGCGGGTCGCAATTGCGGCCAAGCACGAATGCGCAATCGAACGCGAGACGAGCGGGGATCACGATCGCACCTGCGTCGAATCGGGCTCGCGCCACGGGCCGCGCTCTAGCGCGCCGCCGTTGGAATTGGTCGCACGCGTCGCGCCGCAATTGCAGCGATCGACGAAGCGCACGCCACCGTGCGCGCGTCGATTCTCGACGGCCCCCGCGATCGGGCCGGTGTACGCGTAGATCGAAGCAGTGGCGGGATTCGGGCGGTGACGGTGAGGCATAGCGGTTGACTCCTATGGGCCGCGATTCGTGCGGCCCGCATTGCGAGGGATGCGCAATCCCTCGCAATGCGGGCCGCGCGACGCTCGCGCGCGAGACGCGCGAGCGGCGCGCGCCGCGTTCAGGCTTCGCCGCTATCGTCGCCGCTATCGTCGCCGCTCGCGTCGTTATGCGCGATCGTGTTCAGGAACTCCGCCGCCGTGTGGACGCGCGCGACGCGTCGATTGCGACGGGGTGCGGCCGGTGCGAGCACGTCGCGACCCACGAGCGCGAAAGACTCTGTGCTGAGGTAGTTTGCGCCGCTGATGAGAAGCAGCAGCAAGCAAGCGCCCGATCGCGTCGCCGGGTCCGCGGTACGCTCCGCAATGGTCTCAAGCGTCTCAACAGCGGCCCACGAATTCGCGTTCTCGGGCCGCTTCTCGTGTTTGTAGGGTCGCGGGATCGCTTGAGCCTCGATTGCAGCGCACAGCGTCTCGATTGCAACACGCGATTGCGGATCCATGCGGGCGGCGACGCGGTTGGCGAATTGTAGAACGGTCTCGAATTGGTCAGCGGTGAGCATTGGTAGCGGTCTCCGTTGCCCCGTAGGGCGTGAACCCCGGCGCGCCGTGCGACGGGGAGCCCGCGGTTTACGACGGTGGGCGCGGCGCGTCAATCTTTCGTTTCCAGGACGCGCGACGCTTGCGGCAAGCGTGCGAAAAGGGCCGCGCTCGTCGAGCTCGTCGAGCTCGTCGAGCTCCCAGCGCCCGGCGACGAGCTCCCGGCGACGAGCTCCCGGCGCTCGTCGAGCTCGTCGCGCGTCCCCGCGCGTCGCGCGCGCGTCCCCGCGCGTCGCGCGTCGCGCGCGCTCCGGGCTGCCGGAGGCCGACGACGGTCGGCGGGCCGATTTCGGTTGACGGACCACCACCGACGCGCATCACCGCAACTCGGCGGACCGCCAACAACCGTCGGCGTGCCGAATTGCGTTGACACCCACTCGCAATCCAGCAGCACACGCACTCGGCGCACCGCCAACGACGGTCGGCGTGCCGAATTGCGTTGACACCCACTCGCAA
>JAGWVP010000077.1 GCA_018970825.1 bacterium
GACAGCCACACGTTCGTGCCGCGCGACCAGCCGGAAGCACTCGCCGCGGCGATCGACGACTGGTCGCGAGATCGCTTCCCCGCTCCCGGTGCCTGACCGGCGGTCGCCCCGATCGGGCGGCGCGGCTCGTCCGGCCGCCCCTGCCCGGACCGCGCCGCCCGAACGAGCCCCGCGCGGCGCCCGCGTGCGGACCGGGACGTCCATCCGCGACCGGCCCGGGAGGCGGCCCCGCCGGGCACGCCCGACTCCCTCCGCCGGGAGGCCGGGCCCCTTGCACCACCGGTCGCCTTGGCGGAAAACCCGAACAGGTCCAACCGGAAAAGCGAGGTTCCCCGTGGCACAGACAGCACAGCTCCGCCTGGTCGAGTCGATCGAGAACGAAGCCCAGCGCATCTTCGCACTGCAGAGGAAGGCGTATCTCGCCCATCCCTTCCCGACGCTCGGCGAGCGCAAGGAGAGTCTGCGCAAGCTCGAGCGCATCCTGTCGGAGAATTCGATGGCGATCGCCGAGGCGATCAACGCCGACTTCGGTCATCGCTCGATCGAGGAGTCCCTCATGGCCGAGGTCTTCGCCTCGGTCGACGGCATCCGGCACGCGCTCAAGCACGTCGGCGCATGGATGAAACCGCAGAAGCGCGCCGTGTCGATCACGTTCGCCGGCGGCTCGAACACGGTGATCCCGCAGCCCAAGGGCGTGGTGGGCGTCGTCTCGCCCTGGAACTACCCGCTCTTCCTCACGATCGGCCCGCTCACGAGCATCCTCGCCGCCGGCAACCGCGCGATGGTGAAGATGGCGTCGAGCTCCCAGAACCTCGCGCGGCTCCTCGACGCGAAGTTCCGCGAGGTCTTCCCGGAGGACCTGGTCGCGATCCTGCCGGGCGTCCGCGCGCAGGACTTCTCGACCCTGCCCTACGACCACATGATCTTCACCGGGTCGGCCGACGCGGGTCGCAACGTCATGCGATCGGCCGCCGAGAACCTGACGCCCGTCACGCTCGAACTCGGCGGCAAGTCGCCGACGATCGTGTGCGACGACTTCGACGTCGAGGAGGCGGCCTCGCGGATCCTCTATGCGAAGTTCCTGAACGCGGGCCAGACCTGCCTCGCGCCCGACTACCTGCTCGTCACGCCCCGAAGCCGCGATCGCTTCGTCGAGGCGGCGAAGCGCATCGTCGCGAAGCGTTACCCCGACGTGAACGACCAGAGCTACACCTCGGTCATCGACGAGAAGTCGTACCGGCGCCTGCGCGCGACCCTCGAGGACGCCGAGCGCAAGGGCGCGAAGCTCGTCCCGCTCGTCCCCGGCGCCACCTTCAACGACGAACTCCGCAAGATTCCGCCGCACCTCGTGCTCGACGTGAACGATCACATGACGATCATGCAGGAGGAGATCTTCGGCCCGCTCTACCCGGTCAAGACCTACGACACGATCGACGAGGCGATCGCCTACGTGAACTCGAAGGACCGCCCGCTCGGGCTCTACCTGTTCACGAACGACGACCGGATCCAGGAGAAGGTGCTCTACTCGACGATCTCCGGCGGCGTCACGCTCAACAACTGCGTGCTCCACGTGGCCCAGCACGACCTGCCCTTCGGCGGCGTCGGCGCGAGCGGCATGGGCCACTACCACGGAGTCGAGGGCTTCCTCGAGTTCACGAAGCTGAAGCCGGTGTTCAAGAACCCCCGGTTCTCGATGCTCGGCATGCTCTACCCGCCGTACAACGCGCGCACGCGCCAACTGCTCGACTTCCTGATCCGCTACATGCCGTGACGGGAAGACGGCGACCGCGGGTCCCGGCTTCGCGGTCGCCGTCCTCGCGTCGTCACCCCTCGACGTCCCGGGCTCGGGCGGTGCGCGGACCCGAGAACAGCGAGGACACGAGGCGAACGAGCGGGCTCCGCCGCCGCATCTCGCGGAGGTCCTCGAAGCGGAGCTGCCGGTAGGGCTCGGGGGGCCGCACGCCGAGGCGGCGTCGCACCTCGTCGAGCGGAAGTGCGAGCATCGCTTCCCAGTCGACCGCGGGCAGCAACGCCGCCTCGCGACCCCGCCGGACCGCGCCGAACAGGCAGGAGAGCCCGTCGAGCCGTCCCGAGAGCACGAGCGGAACGTTCGAGAGCAGGCCGAGCAGGAGCCAAGCCCAGGCCCCGAGCTGCGCGTAACTGTAGCCGAGCAGGTGGATCTCGCCGACGATGTCGGAATCCCAGCCGTTCAGGACGTGCCAGAGGTCGTGCATGTCGACCACGCGCGCCCCCATCGTCGCACCCGGATCCGAGAGGTCGCGCGGCACCTGCTCCGAGATCGCCTCCGCGATGCCGTCGGCGGTGAAGTCGCGCGGCGCCGTCCAGTCGAGGTAGGCTCGCCCGAGGCTTCCCGCCGGAAGCGACCCGAGGTAGGCGCGGTCGCGCAGCGTCGCGCTCAGGTCGCGTCCCTCCTCGAGGATCGCGCGCCCGACCGGGTCGGCCCAGACTCGCAGGAAGAGCGCCTCGGCCGACGGACCGGTGAGCGTGCCGATGAACTCGCCGACCTTGTCGGTGCGCTCGGGGTCGATCGCCACCTCGCGCAGCGCGGCGAGGGCGCGCGCCCAGTCCGCCGGTCCCACCCACGTCTTGGCGGTCCGCGGGCGGCTCTCCCCGGAGGCTCCGGGACCGGCCGACGTCGCGCCGGTCACCGACCCGCCCCCGTCGCGGCACGCTCGCCCTCGGCGACGGTCGCCACGTCGGACTCGACGAGCAGCACGTTCCAGGCGAGCCAGCCGAGCAGCAGGGCTGCCGCGACCGCGGCGAGCAGCACGCGGTGCGAGCGGAGTCCGCTCTCCCGTCCGCCCGTCGGGCGGTGCCCCTTTGCGCTCATCGCGACCTTCCTTATCCCAACCGGGACCGCCGTGCGAAGCCCCTCCGCGCCGCGCAAGGTCGATGCTCGGGGGGCCGCAGGCCGGATCCCGTCAGTGCTCCTCGACCCGGTGCGGGACACCGGACTCGGCTTCGAGTGGTTCGTCGCCCGCCTGCCCGACGACGAGTTGCAAGCGCTGGTCCGGGACGAACTCGGCTGCCACGTGGCGCTCAGGCTGCGGGCCGGGATCGATCCGGAGGCGACACGGTCGATCGCCGTCCGGGCGAGCGGATCCGGGGATGCGCGGGCCGTCACGCCGGTGCACACGAACCCGGAGATCGGCGTGCGCCTCGTCTACGTCGACGGAGCCGACGAGGACGGCCGCGTGCGCCGGCTGGAACCGGTGTCGGAGGGCTAGTCGGCGGCCCCCGCGGCGCCGTCTTCCGGCAGTCGAGACGGGAACGACGGGAGTTCGCCCTGCACGCCGCGCGGCCCGGCCCGGAGTTCGTCGGCCGCGCGCAGGATCGCCGCTCCGAGCCACTCGTCCGCGAGCGCCGCCCCGCCCTCGACCGAGAAGTGGACGTCCTCGCGCAGCGCCGGGTCGAGTTCGCCGCCGGGGCGGCTGCGCAGGTGCGCCCCGAGATCGATCGTCCGCATGCGGTCGCCTCGCGTCGCCGCCACCTCGCGGACGATCTCGCCGAGTCGGTCCATGCGGGCCGGGTCCGCCGCCGCGGCGTCCGACGGCAGCACGCGGCCGTCCCGCAGCGGTGCGCGCACCCGCGGCGAGAGAATCCAGACGACGCGCGCACCACTCGCCGCGAGGTCGTCCACCAGGCGTGCGGCGCGGGCCGAGATCTCGCGGTCGACGGCGGGCTCGCCGACGTGGACGACCGGCGCCCCGGGCCTCGCACGCCGGTTGCACGTCTCCCACCAGCCGAGGAAGACGACCGCCACGTCGAGGTGCTGCTCCCTCGCAGCCCCTGCCCACCGGCGCGGAAGGTCGCGACAGCGCACGGAGTTGCCGCGACGATCGACTCCCTCGGCCGAAGCCTCGTCGATCCACGCCCCGTGCACCTCGCGTTCGCCCACCTCGAGAAGCCCGCAGCCCATGAGCAGGTCGCCGTCGACCACGGCGAAGCCGCCCCGGTCGCGCAGCCAGGGCTCGATCCCCATCGCGAGCGACATCGCGGACGAGTCGCCGAACATCCCGAGGCGCAGCGCCCGGTCGGATTCGCCCGAGCCCGCGACCCGCGCACCGAGATCGCGCAGCGCCGTCGCGACCTGGAGCCGCACCGCCGCCGGTCGGCCCGCCACGGCGAGCAGGGCGGCGAGCGCGGTCGCCGCGAGGCCGACGAGTGCGAAGCGGGGCCACGGGACCGCGTCCTCCCGACGCGCCGGTCGTTCGAGGAACCGGAGCGACGGCCCGGCGAGCGCGAAGGTCGCGGCGAGTCGCACGGCGAACAGCGGCCACGGACCGAGCCCCGTGCGCTGCGGGGAGAGAAAGAGGAAGAGCGGCCAGTGAAACAGGTAGGCGCCGTAGGAGACCTCCCCGATCGATCGAAGGCACCGGGAGGAGAGCACGCGGGCGAGCGGTCCCTCCCCGAGCGAGCAGGCGACGACGAGCGCCGAGAGGACCGCGTAGGCGCCGAGGCCGCCGCGATCGAGCAACGGATCGGCGAGGCGGACGTGTCGCCAGAGAAACAGGATCGATGCGGCGGCGACCGGGCCGGCGAGTCGAAGGCCCCTCCCGGCCGTCGACCGGGACTCGGGGGCGGCGGGCCGCTCCCACGCGAGCGCGAGCAGCGCCCCGACCAGGATCTCCGCGACGCGGGTCTCCGATCCGTAGTAGACACGCTGGCGACCCGCGGCCGTCGCGGGACTCGCGAGCGCCGCGCCGATCGACGCGAGGGTCGCGGCCGCGCACGCGGCGAGGAGCGCACGTCGGCCGCCGCCGGCCCGCGCGACGAGCGCGAGAACGACCGGGAACACGAGGTAGAACTGCCCCTCGATCGCGAGCGACCAGAAGTGCTGCAGCGGCGACGGGTCGTTGAAGAGAAGCCCGTAGGCGTATGCCGGCCGAAGGAACAGCCAGTTCGAGACCCAGGCGAGCGCGGCGAGTGCCTCCACGGGAAGCTGCTCGCGGCGCGAGGCCCCGAGCCAGAAGGGCGCCGAGGCGACGACGGCGAGGACCGTCGCCACCGCGGCCGGAACGAGGCGGCGAAGACGGCGCTGCCAGAACGACCCGAGCCGGAACGTGCCGTCGGCGCGGCGTTCCTCGACGAGCAGCGTCGTCACGAGGAATCCCGAGAGGGTGAAGAAGGTCGAGACGCCGAGGAACCCGCCCGAGGCCCACGGGAAGCCGGCGTGGAAGGCGAGCACCGCGAGCAGACACGCCCCGCGCAGTCCGTCGAGCGCCGGAACCCGGGGGCGCCGGAGGCGGGGCTCGGCCGCGAGCCCCGAGGCGCGCTCGGTCATCCTGCCGCGAAACGCACGAGTTCGTCGTACTTCGGACTCGACGACTGCTCGGGATACTCGAGGGCGCCCCAGGAGCCCCACTGCGTGTACGGACCCGCGTCGGTGAAGTGCATGAAAAGCGCGTTGCCGGTCGCGTCCCGCCAGCGGTCGAGGTAGGTGCGGTACGCGCTCGCCATGCCCGCCGATCGATTCGTCGCGACGAAGAGCGCCGTGAGCGCGTCGTTCGAGGAGTCGCCGGCGAGGTGCTGCCCGCCCTCGTAGGCGACCAGCACCTTGCCGAAGTCGGCCGCGAGCGCGACGTGGCTCGCCGTCCACGCGTCCACTTCGGAGCCCTGGGCGATGGCCATCCGCGCGAGCACCTGGGCGACCGTGAGCGTGGCGAGCCCGCCCGCTTCGGCCGGGTCGAATGGGTTCGCGTCGGGAATCCCGAGGTAGGGCGCGATCGCGATCTCGTCGGTCGCGGAGGCGGCCCCGGGAGCGAGCAGGCGCTGTTCCAGGACCCAGGCGTTCGCCGCCTGCCCCGCGAGCACGCGCACGACCGAGCGGCCCGCGCGCGCGAACTCCTTCTCGACGATGCGCATCGCCTTCACGTGCCGCTGCCCGGTGCGGCGCTGGAGTCCGAGGTAGGAGTCGCCGCCGCCGAGCCCGAGCCGGTCCCCCTCGGCGGAGAGGTCGTGGAAGGCGCGGAAGCCGGGGTTCCACGTCTCGTTCGAGAACTCGTAGCGTGCGACCAGGCCGGGAGAGAGCGACGCGGCGACGATCTTCGCGTGACAGCGCAGCCAGCTCGTCGCGGCCTCGTGCGGGACGTTGAACCACGGGTCGACGCCGAGCAGGTTCGCGAGTTCGACCATCCGCTCGACGCTGACGCCGGCCGACGTGCCCTGGGAGTAGGATCCGGGAAGGACGCGCTTGTTGCAGGTGAAGGACGTGCGACGCGGCTCCCAGGCCGCGGAATTGGTCCTCTGCCAGTCCATGAAGCGCACGGCCCCGTAGGGCACGAGGCTCGCGAGCCAGGCCCCGCGGAACACCGCCGTCGGCGACTCGCCCGGGACCACGACCCGGATCTCGCGCAGCGGGTCGGAGGGGTCGGTCGAGCGGAGGTTCAGGATCACGATCGACTGCCCGTCGAGTTCGACGGTGCCCGATCCGCCCGGGGAGGAACCCGAGGCGAACGCCCGGCCGTTCACGTCGAAGGAGCCGCGACCCGACCAAGAGACCGAGTAGGTCCCCGCGGGATAGCGCACCTCGGCGAGGACCGCGGTCGCGACCTGCCCGGCCGAGAGCCGGGAGGGCCAGCCGTCCCGTCGAAGCCGGAGAGCCGGGCCGCCGCCCCACGGCGCCCCGTCCTGGTTCGGGATCCAGTCGCCCGCCTGCTGCACGAGATCGGCGAACGGGACGACCCCGTCGTAGTAGGTCACGGCGCCGAGGTTGGTGCCGAGCCGTCCGGGCAGCGCGGCGAAGGCCGGTGTCGACGGGAGGCCGAGGAGTGCGGCCCCGGCGACGAGTGCGCGAAGGACGAACCGGAACCCCGCGGTGCCGGGCCCCCCGGCCCGACCTGCCGGGCCGAGTCCCCGCTTCTCGAGCGTCTCACCCATGCGCACCTCCCCGGGGCCTGCCGCGAGGCTCCCCCTCCCCGCCTAACCCATGGCCGGGGTCCCCGGAAAGCCCCGCAGGGGTCGAACCCGGCCGGAGGTCGGGATTCTCCCGGGGGCGAAACGGGGATTTCCCCCGGCTGCAGGAGCGACACCCTTCGTCCGATACTCCGTTGTAGCAACCGAGCGGGGAAATGGCCCCGCCCAACCACGGGACGGCCCGGACCCCACTCCGGGCGGAAAAGGACGGAAGCATGCTCCAGCGCAAGGACGAGAGAGGATTCACCCTGATCGAGCTCCTGGTCGTGGTCGCCATCATCGGCATCCTGGCCGCGATCGCGATTCCGCAGTTCTCGGCGTACCGCAAGCAGGGCTACAACGCGCGCGCCTCGAGCGACCTTCGCAACCTCGCGACGGCCGAGGAGGCGTACTTCGCTGCGAACTCGATCTACACGAGCACGCTGGCGAACCTGACGGGTTTCCGGCAGAGCCCGGGCGTGTCGGTGACGGTGACGTCGGCGGACACGGCGGCGTTCGCGGCGAACGCGGCGCACGCGAGCGGCGACAAGACCTTCAACTGGGACTCGGCGAACGGCGGCCTCCAGAACGCGCCGTGATGACTCCCCCGGACGGGGTCGGCAGGTTCGCCTGACCGGCCCCGTCGAGGGGGGTCGCGGAGAGCCGATGTCCTCGATCGGACGAAGCTCGATGCGACCGGAACGAAGGTTGGAGCGCGGGGGCAAGGCCCTCGCGCTCTTCTTCGTTCTTGCGTCGCTTCTCCACTTCTTCGGCGGGAGGGTCGCGGACCCCGATCTCTGGCAGCACGTCCGCTACGGTCGACTGATCTGCACCGACGGGGTCTTTCCCTCCGCGGACGACGCCTCCTACACGGCCGCGGGCGCGCCGCTCGTGAACCACGAGTGGCTCTCGCAGTGCGTGCTCGCTCGCGCCTGGGACGCCGGCGGCGCGCCGCTGCTGTACGCCCTGAAGCTCCTGGTCGGTGCGCTCGCGCTGGCGGCGCTGCGCGACACCGCGGGCACGATCGAGACGGAGATCCTCCCCGGCGCCCGGATCCCGCCGCTCGTCATGGCGATCGGCCTCGTGCTCACGATGGCCGTGATGTCGCCGGGCATGATGTTCCGGCCCCAACTCGCGACCATCCTGCTGCTCGCGGTGCAGGGCGCGCTGCTCGCGCGAGCGGACCTCCGGTTGCGACGTCCCGCGGGCGGGCCTCCGCGCGTGGGCTGGGAACTCGCGGTGCAGCCGCTCCTCCTGCTCGCCTGGGCGAACGCGCACGGAGGGTTCCTCGTCGGCCTCTTCCAGGTCGCATGCTGGGCGGGCGCGGTCCTGCTGCGATGCATCGCGCCGGTTTCGCCCCGGACGTCCGACGAGCGCCCGACCCGGGCCGAAGCCGCGATCGCGGCCGGTTGCGCCGCTGCCTGTGCGGCGGTCACGGTCGTGAACCCCGACGGGGCGGGGCTGCACGCCTTCCTGCTGCGGACGCTCGGACTGCACGGCGAGATCAGCGAGTGGGAGCCGGTCGAGATCCTCTCCTCGCACTTCCTGCGCTTCAAGCTGCTCGTGCTCGCGGCGACCGTCTCGCTGGCGCTCCTCTGGCGGGCGCGGGACCGGGCGCCGGGGGCGCGGATGGTCGCCGACTGGCGCACGCCCCTCCTGCTGGTCGCGGCCCTCGCCGCCTTCCGCCACCAGCGCCACACCGTGCTGTTCGCGGTCCTCGCGTGCCCGCTCGTGATCGCGACCGCGGAGTGGGTCCGGCTGCGACTCGGGCGGATCGCGCCCGCGACGCTCCCGACCCGCGGCGTGGTCCTCGCGGTCGCGGCCGGGCTCGCCGCGATCTCGTCCCTGCAGGTCGCGGGCTGGGTACGCACGCTCGCGCGCGACGGGCTCGCGATCCGCTACGACCGGGGGGAATTCCCGGTCGACGCGATGGCGTTCCTGCGCCACGCCGGCATCTCGGGGAACGTCGCCGTGCCCTTCGAGTGGGGTTCGTTCGCGATCTGGCACCTTCCCGGGTCGAAGGTCTTCATCGACGGCCGCTTCGAGACCGTCTATCCGGACGACGTGATCCGCGACTACTTCGCGTTCCGCAACGGCGAGCACGGATGGGAGCGGCTGCTCGACGCGTGGCCGACCGACGTCGTCGTCGCGCGGCGTTCGACCGGCGTCCAGGTACGCCTCTTCGAGCGCCCCGACCTCGAGTACGTCTACTCCGACCCGGCGGCCCTCGTCTTCGTGCGCCGCTCGCCGAAGATGGCGCCGTTCCTCGAGCGGTTGCGGCAAGTCGACCGCATGGCCTTCGACCGGCCCGAGGCGACGTTCCCTTGACGGGATCGCGGCAGACGCCGGGGCGAGCGGGTGCGATCGCGACGGCGATGGCGGTCGTCGTCGCGAGCCTCGCGGGGGCGGTCGCCTGGCCGTCGGCCCACCTCGATCCCGACCTGCTGTCCTACCTGGTCTACTGGCGGCAGCTCGCGGCCGGCGGTGCCGTCCCGTTCGGCTACACCGTGCCGAAGGTCCTCCCGGTGCTCCTCTTCGGTCCGCTCGGCGACCCCCGTCTCGCGATGCTCGTGCAGGTCGCGATCGCGGCGGCGGGCGGGGCGCTCGCCTGGACGATCGCGGACCGGCTCTTCGGGCGGACGACGGCCGTGGTCGCGTCGCTGCTCTACGTGCTCGACCCGATGCGCAACGTGCTCACGCTTCGGTCGAGCGCCGATCTCCAGGCGGGCGTGTTCCTGCTCGGCGCGATCCTCGCCCTGCTCGACGGACGCGCCTTCGCGGCGGGCGCCGCGGTGCTGCTGGCGGCGCTCTGCAAGCCGACCGCCGCCGCCTGCGGGGCCGCGATCCTCCTGCTTCCCCTCGTCCCGCCGGGCCGCAGGT
>JAGWVP010000755.1 GCA_018970825.1 bacterium
ACGGTCAGAAGGTCCGCACGGGGCACCTCGGCAAGCGCGAGATGCCGTCGCTCGCGATGGCCGCGTCGCGCCTCGCGGAGATCCCCTTCTACATCGACGACACTCCGGCCCTGTCGGTCATGGAGGTGCGCTCGCGTGCCCGGCGGCTCATGCGCGACGTCGGCACGCGCAGCGAGGGCGTGCGCGGCCTGATCATCGTCGACTACCTCCAACTCATGCGTGCCAACCGCGAGGTCGACAGCCGCGAGCAGGAGATCTCGATGATCTCGCGTTCGCTGAAGGGGCTCGCCAAGGAGCTCGACGTCCCGGTGATCGCCCTCTCGCAGCTGAACCGGCAGGTCGAGAGCCGTGCGGACAAGCGGCCGATGCTCTCGGACCTCCGCGAGTCAGGCGCGATCGAGCAGGACGCCGACCTGATCGTGTTCGTCTACCGCGACGAGTTCTACAACAAGGCGACGACGGAAGAGGGCGTCGCCGAGATCATCGTGGCGAAGCAGCGCAACGGGCCGCTCGGCACGGCGAAGCTCCTCTTCCGCAAGGAGTACACCCGCTTCGAGAACCTGAGCGAGCGGGCCGAGGAGCCGATCGGCGAAGAGCGGGTCGACGAGTTCGAACTCTAGGCCCGCGCAGCCCAGCGGCGCACGAGGGCGGCGGGGTCGGCCGCGGTCTCGAGGGCTCCGATCATCGCGACGGCGTTCGCCCCGGCGGCGAGGACCTCGTCCGCGCGGTCGACGTCGATTCCGCCGATCGCGACGATCGGCAGGGCGACCGCCGCCCGGATCGCGGTCACCGCGGCGGGCCCTCGCCGTACGGTCGCATCGGCCTTGCTCGCGGTCGGGTAGACGGCACCGAAGCCGACGTAGTCGGCCCCTTCGCGCTCGGCCCTTCGGGCCTCGGCCTCGTCGTGGGTGGAGATGCCGACGATCGCGTCCGCCCCGAGAATCCGCCGGGCTTCGGCGATCGGCAGGTCGTCCTGCCCCAGGTGGACGCCCGAGGCCCCGCACAGGAGAGCCACGTCGCACCGGTCGTTCACGAGGACGCGGCTCCCGGTGCCCTGCGCGATCCGCACGATCCGTCGCGCGAAATCGAGGAACGTCGCGTCGCCGACGGCCTTCGCCCGGACCTGGATCCACGGCGCTCCTGCTTCGACGAGCACGGAAGCCAGTTCGAGGGCGCGGGTCGCCCGATCGGGCCGCAGGTCGACGATCGGGTAGAGGCGGGCCAGTCCGAGCGGAGGTCGACGGTCCATCGCAGGGCCCATAACGGAGAAAGGGCGGCGGGGGCATCCCCGCCGCCCCTCCTCCGGGCGAACGCGTCCCGTCGATCCGGGTCTCAGCCGCGAGCGAGACCGAGGCTCGCGGGCAGGAAGTGGCGCACCTCGTAGAGGACGGTCTTCGCGGTCTCGACGACGACGGCGACGAGCGACTTCTCGTCCCACCACCAGGCGCGCGCGTCGAGGCGCGGCCCGCAGGCGAGGACGCTCGCGGTGGTCCCGGTGCCGTCGAGGGCGAAGCGCAACGACCGGCGGGCACGGCGTGCATGGAGGGGAGAAG
>JAGWVP010000756.1 GCA_018970825.1 bacterium
TCCTCACCCGGTCCGGGGGGAACTGGCATCGCGGGATCGACTGGTACGCATCGCACTTCGATCCGTCGGCGCAGGTTCGCGGGGAGAGCTCCCCGAACTACTCGGACCCTCTCGATCCGGAGGTTTCGACCCGGATGGCGGGAGTCGTCCCCGGGGCGCGACTCGTCATGCTCGTGCGTCACCCGGTCGAGCGCATGATCTCGCACTACCGGCAGGCCGTCTCGTCGGGCAGCGAGACGGGTGGCGTCGCGGAGGCCCTCTGCCGTCCCGGGAACGGGTACGTCCTGCGCAGCCGTTACGCGACGATGGCGCGGCAGCACCTGGGGTCGTTTCCACGCGAGCACCTCCTGCTGTTGCGCGACGAGGACCTGCTCCACCGCCGCAGGGAGACGATGGCCCGGGTGTTCCGCTTCGTCGGCGTGGACGACTCCTTCTGGAGCGACAGGATGGAGCGCCTGCGCCACCGGTCCGCCGGCCGGGGGAAACTCCGTGCGACCGCCGAGCGACTCGGTCTCCACCACTTCGCCGCCCGCCTCGGCCTGGGTGGCGAGGCCAAGTGGTGGATGGAGAAGATGGTGAGCCGACAATCGAAGTCCCCCGCCCCTGCGATGCCGCCCGAGCTGCGCCGGGAGCTGCTCTCCGAACTCGAGCCGGAGACCGCGGGTCTCGAGAAGCTGACCGGTTGGGATCTCGCGTCATGGCGGGTCTGAACGGCGAGGGCGGTGCGCGTGCGCGATTCGCGGCGGTGAACGTCGTGGGCGGTCTCGCCGTGCTCGCGAGCTACGCGATCTGGCTCGGGAACCGGCCCGAGGATGCCGGGCGTCTCTGGGGCTCGATCGACGGCCCGCTGCGCTCGGCCTACTTCGCCTCGATGCTCGCGGCGACGGCGGGCTACTTCGCCTTCGCGCCCGCGCTCCTGCGCGCCGATCCCGACCGCGTCGATCTCGACCGCGCGACCCTCCTGCTCGCGCTCGTGCTGTTTCCCTCGGCGCTCTGGATGCCGCTCGCCTTCGAGGTCCTGGCCCACCCCGGCCCGCTCGCCTGGTGGACGATGCGCGCGGTGCTCGCGACCGTCGGTCTCGCCTCCCTCGCGCTGTCGGTCTTCGTCCTGCGCCGCGGCGCGGACGTCCCGGGCGGCAGGCTCGCCGCGGCCGGGGCCTTCGCCTTCACCTTCCAGACGCTCGTCCTCGACGCCTTCGTCTGGCCGGCGAGATTCCCTTGAGCACCCGCCCGGGCGGAGAGGAGGAGACGCGCCGGGGCGGCGGCGAGGGAGCATGGGGCCGCTGGCGACGTCGGGCCCTCACCCTGCCGCTCCTGCTCGGCGCGACCGCGGTCGCCTTCCTCGCGTCGCCGCTCCTGCTCGCGATCGCCCTGCTCGTCGACCTCTTCCGCGGGCCGCGGTGGCCGACCGTGCGCCTCGTGCTGCTGGCGCTCGTCTACCTCGCGTGCGAGTCGGCGGGCGTCCTCGCGAGTCTCCTGCTCTGGATCGGCTCGCTCGGCGCCCCGCAGCGCCGCCTGCGCTGGTTCCACGCCCTCCAGGACGAGTGG
>JAGWVP010000757.1 GCA_018970825.1 bacterium
CGATGCTGCCTTCGAGATCCGCCAGGACGCCTGCGAGGGCAGGGGCCGACCGGGGGGGTGGGGGCGCGCTCATCCGGGATGATGACCACGGTCGGGCGCTGGTGGCAACGCGGCGCCACGTCCGGACCAACCCGACCCCGGGGGGCTCTCCCCGGGGTCGCGCCCGCCCGGCCGGCATGGCAAGACCATGCCCGATGGTGCCTGCCCGCAGCGAGGAGCGGACCGCCGTCGTCGATGGGGGCGAGGGCCTGAGACGGTTCGGGGACTTCGCGATCGTCGTCGCGCGACGCTTCCTCGACGATCGCTGCCTCCTGCACGCCTCCGCGCTCACCTACACGAGCCTGCTCTCGATCGTGCCTCTGCTGGCGCTCATGTTCGCGGTGCTGAAGGGGCTGGGCGCACAGCGCGGGCTCGAGTCGATCCTGCTTTCCCGGCTCGCGCTCCCCGAAGCGACCGTCGACCGGCTCATCTCGTACATCGAGAACACGAACTTCGGCACGCTCGGCACCCTGGGCGCGCTCGGCCTGCTGACGACCGTCATCTCGGTGCTGGGCGCGATCGAGTCGAGCTTCAACCACATCTGGCGCGTGCGCCATGCCCGCTCCTGGTGGCGGATGGCGACGGACTACCTCTCGGCAGTCCTCGTGACGCCGTTCCTGCTGCTCGCTGCGGTCGGCATCACCTCCTTCGTCCAGCAGCACGAGATGATGCAGAAGCTCCTCGCGAACGACACGATCGGGCCGATCGCGGGGCGGCTCATCCGGCTCGCGCCCTACGCGATCAACGTCGTGATCCTCGCGATCCTGTTCGCGATCATGCCGAACCGCCGGCCGCACGCGCGCTCGCTGCTCGCGGGCGCGCTCGTCGGGGGCGTGGTCTGGCAGTTCCTCCAGTCGAGCTACGTGGCGCTGCAGTTCGGCGTCGCCCGCTACAACGCGATCTACGGCGCGCTCGCCCAGCTCCCGGTCACGCTGGTCTGGATCTACGTGAGCTGGGTGGTGGTCCTCGCCGCGGCCGAGATCGCGGCCGTGCTCGAGATGGGCGGCACCTCCGAGGGGCGTTTCTCGTCGCGGACGTCCGACTTCGGCCTCGCGCTCGAGATCTTGGTCCGGGCCGGCACGTCGATCCGGGAAGGCGGCCCTGGCGTCGACCTGCTCGGGCTCGCGCGCGACCTCCGCTGCGACCCGGGCCATCTCTCCGACGTGTCGGAGCGCCTTCGCGAGGCCGGGCTCGTCGCGACCGAGGAGGAGACCGGCAACCTGATCCTCACGCGGGAGCCCGCCCGGCTCGACCTCGCGGCCGTCGAGGGCTGGTTCGAGCGCGCGACGCCGCCCCACGGCTGCGACCCGCGCATCGTCGACGTCCTCGACCGGGTCGAGGCGCGCCGCCACGGCGACCTCTCCGAGACGACGCTCGCCGACCTGCTCGACGAGCGCATCCGCCCGAACGAGCTCCGGCACTGACCGCGCGGGTCGGCCCGGTCCGCGCCCCGAACCCCGGACTGGCGAACTTCCTGCCGGAACGGCACCATCACGGGGTGTCGGAAGC
>JAGWVP010000758.1 GCA_018970825.1 bacterium
ACGTCCGGCGTGGGCGTCCCGCTTCGTCCTCGTCCGCCCGCACGCGCGCCCGGACGGACAGAAGGTCGTCGACCCAGACCGGGTTCACCAGCCGGAGGTCGAGACGCCCTCCCTCCTGCCAGGCGGCGGCGCCGGCGGCTCCCGACATCAGTTCGGAGACGAGGCACACCGTCATCATCCCGGACACGACGACGTCGGGAAATCCTCGGGCGCGCGCGATCGAACGGTCGTTGTTCATGTTGCGGACGGGCCCCGAGAAGGCCTGGCACATCGCCTGCGTCACGCGTCGCTCGATCGACGTCGGGCCGGCCGGCGCGCCGAACGTCGAGACCTCCGTCTCCGGCCGGCGCCCCCGCGACGGATCGACCAGCGCCCGGCGGTTCGCGTCGCCGAGCAGGAACGACTGGTGGGTCCGGCCGCGCTGGAGCAGGCGGCCCTCGAGGTCGGTCACCGTGACCTCGTTCACGACGTACTCGCGGTCGCGCTTCTCGTAGCGCTCGACGACGTTCGCGTGCGTGCGCACGCGCTGACCGACGCGTAGCGGGCGGACGAACTCCCACTCCTGGCGCGTCGTCACGCTTCCGACCACGTTCGGCAGGAACCAGCCGGTCTCGAGGAAGGACTCCGAGTGCAGCAGCGCGGCCGGGGCGAGCTCTCCCTCGACCGGGGGCTCGCCGTTCCTCCAGCCGGACCGGTCGCCGCAGCCCTCGGCGTGGAGTCGCAGGGACGAGGACGTGATCCGGAACTCGCGCGGGCCGCGCTCGCGGCCGACGAAGCCTCCGCCGCGCGGGATCGGAAGGAGCTGGAGGACCAGGAGTCCGACCAGGTGCTCGAACCAGGCGAACATGCGGTCGAGTTCGGCGGGATCCTGGCGGATGCGGTGCCCCATGAGCAGGCCGTCGAACGTCGAGATCACGAGGGCCGCGATCTCGTCGAGGCCGTTGGGGCGCGTGCCGATCGCCCGGGCGATCGAGTCCGCGATCGCGGCGCGCGCGCGCTCCTGGACGCCGACGAGGACCGCTCGGGTCGACTTCGACAGGCGCGCGCGCTCGAGGGCCATCCCGTGGAGCAGCCCGAGGAAGTCGGGGCCTTCCACGACGGCCTCGCGCAGCGTCGCGATCGTGCGGCGGAGGTGCTCGCGGGGATCCTCCGAATCGGCCACGCTCGCGGCGATCCTCCCGAGCCACGCGTTCGAGACGTCGTCGAGAACCGCGGCGAGCAGGCCTTCCTTGCTCTCGAAGTGCCAGTAGACGGCGCTCTTCACGACCTTCGCCTCGCGGCAGACGTCGTCGACGCTGGTGCCCGCGTAACCGCGCTCGGCGAAGAGTTTCGCCGCCGCTCGCAGGAGCTTCGCCCGGCTTCGCTCGCCCTGGGCGAGGCGCTTGTTCTGCGTGCGGACGGGGGTCGTCACTCGGGCTCCGGAGGCCGGACGGTAGGGCGACGCGGCGGGCGCGTCAAGGAACGGACGGGCCGCGCGCGGGGGCCACACGCGGCCCGTCCGGGCGCGGCGCGGCGGGCCGACAGGTCGCCGAGGGCGCCGTCCCGG
>JAGWVP010000759.1 GCA_018970825.1 bacterium
TCGACAAGATGGAAGCGATGTTCGCCGCGCGCGGCCTGCCCGTCGAGCTGGCCCGCCTGCCGCTCGTCGAGTCCACGTTCAACGTCGAGGCGTATTCCAAGGTGGGTGCGGCCGGCGTCTGGCAGCTCATGCCGTCGACGGGACGCCAGTACATGCGCGTCGCGAACGACGTCGACGAGCGCCGCGACCCGATCCGCGCGACCGCGGGCGCGGTGCGCCACCTCGCGGGCGACCACGATGCGCTCGGGGCCTGGCCGCTCGCGATCACCGCCTACAACCACGGCCGCGCGGGCGTCGCGAACGGCGTCGCCGAGACGGGCACGACCGACATGGGCGAGATCGCGACCCGCTACCACGGCCGCGCCTTCGGCTTCGCCTCGCGCAACTTCTACGCGGAGTTCGTCGCGGTGCTCGAACTGATCGACATCTCGAAGCGGCACTTTCGGCCGCTCCACTCGCCCGAGCCGCTCGACGCCGTCGAGGTCCGGCTCGACCAGCCGATGCGGCTGCGGACGGCGGCAGGACTCCTCGGCGTGAGCGACGACGAACTCGCGCAGTTCAACCCGGCGCTCATGCCGGCGGTGCGCGGAGGCTCGGCCTCGATGCCTGCGGGCTACGTGCTGCGCGTCCCGGGCGCCGCCTCGGACATGGTCGCCCAACTGCGGAGATCGCCGGCCGAGCCGCAGGTGCAGCTGGCCGCGGTCGCGGACGAGGAGCGCCGCCCTGCCGAGCCCCGCCCCGAACCGGCTCCCGTCGCCCGGGTCGAGAGTCCGCGGGTTCGCGAGGTGTCGGTGCGGGAGGCGACCGTGAAGCCCGTTCGGACGAGCGAGCCCCGGGAGGAGAAGCGGGTCGTCGCCCACCGGGTCACCCCGGGGCAGACCCTGTTCTCGATTGCCCGCCGGTACGGCACGACCGTGGCCCTGATCCAGGGCATGAACGACGTCCGCGGGGGCGTGCAGGCCGGGCAGATCCTCCGGGTCCCGAGCAACCCGCTCTGACCCGCGACCCGGGCGAGGTCGCCCGGAGGTTCTCGCCAGGCAATCGGTCCGGCGCTATGGTGGGGCTGCCGCTGCGGTGGCCACGGCCATGCAGAACGTCCCCGTCTTCCTCACGGTCCGAGACCGATCCTGCGTCGTCGTCGGGGGTGGGCCCGTCGGCACCCGGAAGGCCCGCTCGCTCGCGGAGGCGGGGGCGCGCGTGACCGTCGTGTCCCCGGCCTGCATCCCCGAGATGGAGGAGTTGGCCGCGAGCGGTCGGGTCCGGCTCGTGCGTCGCGAGTACCGGGGCGGCGACCTCGAGGGCGCCTGGCTCGCCTACGCGGCGACCGGCGTGCCGGAGGTGCAGGACCGGGTGGCGGCCGACGCCGAGCGCGCCCGCGTGTGGTTCAATGCCGTGGACGAACCGTCGCGGTGCTCCTTCACGACGCCCGCCGTCGTCGAGCGTGGGCCGGTCGCGATCGCGATCGGCACGGGCGGGGCGAGCCCGGCACTGTCGGCGGCGATCCGCCGCGACCTCGACGCATGGCTCGGCGACGAGTACGAGCGC
>JAGWVP010000760.1 GCA_018970825.1 bacterium
TTCTTCCCGCGATGGCCCGCGGCGAGAAGCGCGCCGCCTTCGGGCTCACCGAGGCCCACGCCGGAAGCGACGCCCAGCGCATCCGCACCGTCGCGGTCCGACGCGGCGACCAGTACGTCGTGAACGGGACCAAGATGTGGTCGACCAACGGCCGCACCGGCACCATGTACGGACTCGTCGTGAAGACCGACCCGTCGGCGGAACCGGCGCACCGGGGAATGAGCTTCCTGCTCGCCGAGAAGGGCCCGCCGGGCTGCAACGTGAGCCGCGACCTGCCGAAGCTCGGCTACAAGGGCGTCGAGTCGGTCGAGGTGCAGTTCGAGGATTTCCCCGTCCCCGTGACGAACCTGGTGGGACGCGAGGGCGAGGGCTTTCGCTACGCCATGGCGGGCCTCGAGGTGGGACGCGTGAACATCGCGGCCCGCGCGGTCGGAGTCGCGCAGGCGGCCTTCGACGCGGCGTTCCGCTACTCGCAGGAGCGCGAGACGTTCGGGAAGCCGATCTGCGAACACCAGGCCGTCCAGCTGAAACTCGCCGAGATGGCGACCAAGATCGAGGCCGCGCGTCTCCTCACGCAGAGCGCCGCCGAGAAGAAGGACCGCGGCGAGCGCAGCGACGTCGAGGCCGGCATGGCGAAGCTCTTCGCCTCCGAGATCTGCGCCGAGGTCGCCCTCGAGGCGATGCGGATCCACGGCGGGTACGGCTACAGCCAGGAGTTTCCCGTCGAGAGATACTACCGCGACGCTCCCCTCATGGTGATCGGCGAGGGCACGAACGAGATCCAGCGACTCGTGATCGCAAAGGGCCTTCTCGCCCGGGCGGGCTACCCGCGCGGCAAGGACTCCTGAGTCCGGACGCCCCGCCGACGAGGCGGAACCTCCGGGCCGGGGGAGGCTAGGCTCGGCGGTCTCAGACCGCGGCGAGAAGCGGCGGCAGGACGACCGTCGCCGAGAAATGGTCGCGCGCGATGCGCCGTGCCGCGTCCCCGTGGCGGACGGGATCGGCCGCGATCTCCCGGACCGCCCTGATCGCGTCCTCCCGGGTGCGGTAGGCGAACAGGCCCGCGCCGGTGGGGAGCACGTCCCCGAAGGCCGTGTCCTGGGTCACCACGGGACGGCCGGCCGCGAGGTAGCAGGCGCTGCGGTCGCTGAACCACCCGCTGTGCAGTCGCACGTTCACGTCCTTCGCGGTGGTGAATTCGCCCCGCGACGCCCGCAGGAAGTCCGCGTAGGAACGGTCGTCGGCGGAGATCGGAATCGGGTCCCGGATCTCCCAGCCCGATGCCTCGAGCGCGGCGCGGTCCGCGGCGTCCCCCACCTCCATCGCGATCGCGAACGGCTGTCCGGTCGCGCCCGGGAGGTCCATGATCGCCTGCCATTCGTCTCGCTTGCGCCAGGAGTAGCGTTCGCCCCGGAACTCGACGTCGCGGCCCTGCGAGTTCCACGTGCCGATCGTGGTGAACGGCGCCTGCGCCGGAACCGGGGTTTCCTGCCACATCGACGTCACGACGGGCTGGCGGGTCGGGCGCCAGTCGAACCCGGCAT
>JAGWVP010000078.1 GCA_018970825.1 bacterium
GCGGTCGCGACCGCCGCCGCGGTCGAGCCGCCGGCGATGCCCGATCCCGGGATCCCCGCCGACCCCTCCGCCCTCGCGGCCGCGGAGGCCCGGCTGCGCGATCTCGACGACGCCTCGCTGCGGCTCCGCGAGACGATCGCCGAGCGCCGCGACCGCGCGCTCGCCTCGCTCGGGCTCGCCGACGTCTCCGGGCTCGAAGCCGAGCGCGAGCGGCTCGACTCGCAGGCCGAGCGGATCGAACGGGAGGAACGCGCAGCCCGGCTCTGCCTCGAGGCGCTGGGCGATCTCTCTCTCGACCTCGACGGGCCGCTCCGCGAGTCGCTCGGCGACGGCCCCGACGGCGCGGGCGCGACGCTCGCCCGGCTGACCGGCGGGCGCTGGGTGAGCGTGCTGCCGGCCGAGGACGGCGGCCTCCTCGTCCGGGGCGAAGACGGCTCCCGGCTGCCGGCTTCCTCGCTGAGTCGAGGCGCCCGCGACCAGCTCGCGCTGGCGGTGCGGCTCGCGCTCGTCCGGCGCCTCCTCGGCGAACCCGCGTTCCTGGTTCTCGACGACGCGTTCCTCACCTCCGACGCCGCACGGCGCAGCGCGCTCGCGACCGCCGTCGCCCAACTCTCGCGCGAGGGCTGGCAGATCCTCTTCTTCACCTTCGACGACGCGATCCGGGACGCGTTCGCCGCCGAGGGTGCGCGGGTCGTCGATCTCTCCCGTGCGTCCCGCAGGACTTCCACCGCTCCCTGACGCGACGGCGCGACGCACGGAGCACGCACGGACCGCTCGGTCCATGCACGTGCTTTGACGATTCGAGGGCGGACCCCTAGGATCGGGACGTGGTCGGGACGCTTCGCCGCAGGCAGGGAGGTCGAGGATCGCTCGGCGTCCTCCTCGCGTTCGTCGTCGCGATCGGCCTCCTCCACGGGCCGCGCGCGGCGAAGCCGGCGTCTCCCGTCTCGGTCTCGAGTGCCGTGCAGGCCGCACCCGCCTGGTTGCACGCCGTCGTCCTCGACGACGACGGCGACGACGACCCGTTCGGCGGCGCCCACGCGGCCGTGCTGCCCGACCTGCCCTCGCGCCTCCCGGTCGAGGCGAGCCTCCCGGTCGAGGCGGAAGACGACGGCTCGGCCACGCCGAGCCTCCGGGCCCCGGCCCTCGGTCGGGCCCCGCCGACGTCGCTCCCCGCCTGATCCGCAGTCCCGCCCGGGGCGCAGGATGCGCTCCCGGCCCGGATCCGAAGGTCGGCCCTCGCCGGCAAGCCCGTTTGCGGGCACCGGCGGCCCGCCTCCGAGGTCCGTGGAGCGATTGCCCGGCCCCACGCGCCGCCACGCCCGTCGAACGGGTCCGCGCGGCCCCGACGGAGTCCCATGGTGAAGACCGTCTCGAAGCCTCGCCGTTCGTTCCCGCGTCCGGCCGCGTCCGCGCACGCGGCCGCCGGCGATCACCGAATCGAGGGCCACCGCCCGCGCGGCAGCCTCTCGCTCGCCGTCCTCGTGCTCGCGGTCGCCTTCGGTGCACCCGCCTGCCACCACGAGGAAGCGAAGGAGCAGCCGCCGCAGAAGCTGCCGGTCACGAGCCCCCTGCGACGGAGCATCGACCTCGAGCGCGACTACGTGGCCCAGATCCGGGCGCAGCAGCACATCGAACTCCGCTCCCAGGAACGCGGCTACCTGCAGGAGATCTTCGTCGACGAGGGGCAGAAGATCACCGCCGGACAGCGGATGTTCCGGCTGATGCCGGTGCTCTACGACGCCGAGGTCCAGCAGGCGCAGGCCGAGGCGGCGAAGGCGCGCATCGAATACGCCAACACGAAGATCCTCGCGGACAAGAACGTGGTCTCCGCCCAGGAACTCGCGCTCTCGAAGGCCGCTCTCGCGAAGGCCGAGGCGACGCTGTCGCTCGCCGCGACGCACAAGGGCCTGACGGAGATCCGGGCGCCGTTCTCCGGGATCATGGGCCGCTACCAGGCGCGCCTCGGAAGCCTGATCGACGAGGGGGACCTGCTCACCACGCTCTCCGACAACGGCCGGGTGTGGGCCTACTTCAACGTCTCCGAGCGGGAATATCTCGCCCTGAAGGCCCGCAACCCCGAACTCCGCGACATCGACGCGAAGCTCCGCATGGCCGACGGGACGATCTTCGGCCAGAAGGGCGGGATCGAGACGATCGAAGCCGACTTCGACAACGAGACCGGAACCATCGCCTTCCGCGCGGGCTTTCCGAACCCGGACGCGCTCCTCCGTCACGGGGAGACCGGCCAGGTCGTCGTGACCACGACGCTCGAGGACGCGCTTCTCATCCCGCAGAAGGCGACCTTCGAGGTGCTCGACAAGAAGTACGTCTTCGTCGTCGACGACGCGAACGTGGTGCACTCCCGCGCGATCGAGGTCGCGGCCGAGATCCCGCAGCTCTACGCCGTCGCGAAGGGCCTCGACGAGAAGGACCACGTCCTCGTCGACGGGCTGCGCAAGGTGCGCGACGGAGTCGCGATCGAGCCCGACTTCCAGCCGCCGGCGGAGTTGTTCGGGAAGCTCCAGGTCGTCGCCGAGTAGGCCGCCATGTTCACCGGCATCCTGAAGCGTCCCGTCCTCGCGATCGTCCTGTCGATTCTCCTCCTGTTCACGGGCCTGCTGGCGATGCGGACCCGGCCCGTGTCGCAGTTCCCGGAGATCTCGCCCCCGCGGGTGATCGTGTTCATCGCCTACCCGGGTGCGAGCGCCGACGTGCTGGTGCAGTCGTCCCTCATCACCCTCGAGCGCGCGATCAACGGCGTCCCGGGCATGAGCTACATCGTCTCGGACGCCACCAGCGCCGGCGAAGCGACCATCCAGGTCATCTTCGAACCCGGCACGGACCCGAGCCAGGCGCTCGTCGCGGTGAAGAACCGCGTCGACCAGATGATGAACCGCCTGCCGGCTCTGGTGCAGCTCGAGGGCGTGATCGTCAACTTCGTCCAGCCGAGCATGTTGATGTACGTCAACCTCTACAGCGACGACGAAAACGCGGACCAGAAGTTCCTCTACAACTTCGCCAACGTCAACCTCGTCCCGGAGATCCAGCGCATCCACGGGATCGCGCAGACCTCGATCCTCGGCTCCCGCTCCTACGCGATGCGCCTCTGGCTCAACCCGGATCGCATGCGCGCCTACGGGATCTCGACCGAGGAGGTCATGGACGCGGTCCAGGAGCAGAGCATCATCGGTCGACCGGGACGCCTCGGGCAGGCCTCGGGCAAGCACGCTCAGGCGCTGGAGTACGTGCTCTCCTACCAGGGCCGCTACAACGAGCCCGAGCAATACGGGAACATCATCGTCCGCGCGAAGCCCGGGGGCGAGATCCTGCGGCTGAAGGACGTCGCCGAGATCGAGCTCGGCAGCGAGTTCTTCGACATCTACTCGAATCTCGACGGCAAGCCGTCCGCCGCGATCGTCCTGAAGCAGACCTACGGGAGCAACGCCCAGGAGGTGATCGCGGGCGTGAAGGAGAAGCTCGAGGAGCTGAAGGCGACGACCTTCCCCGCCGGGATGAACTACGAGATCAGCTACGACGTCTCGACCTTCCTCGACGCGTCGATCGAGAAGGTGGTCCACACGCTCTTCGAGGCGTTCGTCCTGGTCGCCCTCGTGGTCTTCGTCTTCCTGGGCGACTGGCGGTCGACGCTCATCCCGACGCTCGCGGTCCCGGTGTCGCTCGTCGGCACCTTCGTGTTCATGCAGGTCTTCGGCATCACCATCAACCTGATCACGCTCTTCGCCCTCGTCCTCGCGATCGGAATCGTGGTCGACAACGCCATCGTCGTGGTCGAGGCGGTCCACGCGCGCATGGCCGAGCGACACGTCCCTCCGCACGAGGCCGTGGAGGAGGTCATGGGGGAGATCGCCGGCGCCATCATCGCGATCACGCTGATGATGACCGCGGTGTTCGTGCCCGTCACCTTCATGAGCGGGTCCGTCGGGGTCTTCTACCGCCAGTTCTCGATCACGATGGCGGCGGCGATCCTCCTGTCGGGCATCGTCGCGCTCACGCTCACCCCGGTGCTCTGCGCGATGTTGCTGCGCGAGACGCACGGGCGGGCGCGGCGGCGGACGCCGATCGGCGTCTTTCTCGACTGGTTCGACCGGACGTTCGAGCGGTGGACCGGCCGGTACGTCGAACTCCTCCGCCTGATCGTGAACCGCAGAACGGTCACGTTGGCGACCTTCCTCCTCTTCTCCCTCGGGATCGCGGCCGTGAACCGGGTGCTTCCGGCCGGCTTCGTTCCCAACGAGGACCAGGGGATGATCTACGCGATCATCCAGACGCCACCGGGCACCACCCTCGAACAGACGAACGACGTCTCTCGGAAGCTGCAGGGCCTCGCGACCGAGGTGGAGGGTGTCGCGTCGGTTTCGTCGCTCGCCGGCTACGAAGTCCTCACCGAGGGGCGAGGCTCGAATGCCGGGACCTGCATCATCAACCTGAAGCCGTGGTCGGAGAGGAGCCACTCCGCCATCGAGATCATCGAGGAACTCGAGGAGAAGGCGCGCGACATGGGCGCGGTGGTCGAGTTCTTCCAGCCGCCGGCCGTGCCCGGCTACGGCGCGGCCGGCGGTTTCGCTCTCCGCCTTCTCGACAAGACCAACGGAGGCGACTACCAGGCGTTCGACGAGATCAACCAGGACTTCATGAAGGCCCTGCGCGCGCGCAGGGAACTCACCGGGCTCTTCACCTTCTACGCCGCGAACTACCCGCAGTACGAGCTCGTGATCGACAACGACGCCGCGATGCAGAAGGGCGTGTCGATCAAGAAGGCGATGGAGAACCTCGACATCCTGATCGGGAGCACCTACGAGCAGGGCTTCATCCGCTTCGGGAACTTCTTCAAGGTCTACACGCAGGCCGCGCCGGAGTTCCGGCGCTTCCCGTCCGACGTGATGAATCTCTACGTCAAGAACGACCGGGACCAGATGGTCCCGTACTCGGCCTTCATGACGATGCGCAAGACCCAGGGCCCGAACGAGATCACCCGCTACAACCTCTACAATTCGGCCGCGATCCGCGGCGAACCCGCGAAGGGATTCACGACGGGAGACGCGATCCGGGTCGTGAAGGAAGTCGCGGCCGACACGCTGCCCCGGGGCTACGACGTGGCGTGGGAAGGCCTTTCGTACGACGAGGCCCGCCGAGGGAACGAGTCGATCGTCATCTTCGCGGTCGTGTTGGCCTTCGTCTACATGGTGCTCGCCGCGCAGTACGAGAGCTTCATCATCCCGTTCGCGGTGCTCCTGTCGCTGCCGGCCGGCATCTTCGGCTCGTTCGCGCTGCTCAAGGCGATGGGCCTCGCCAACGACGTCTACGCGCAGGTCGGCATGGTCATGCTGGTCGGCCTGCTCGGCAAGAACGCGGTCCTGATCGTCGAGTTCGCGGCACAGAAGCACCACCAGGGCGCGAGTGTCCTCGAGGCCGCGATCGAGGGGGCGCGCGTCCGCTTCCGCCCGATCCTGATGACGTCCTTCGCCTTCATCGCGGGCCTGCTGCCGCTGGTCGTGGCGACCGGCCCGGGTGCGATCGGGAACCGGACGATCGGCTCGTCCGCGCTCGGCGGCATGCTGTTCGGCACGATCTTCGGCGTGATCGCGATCCCCGGGCTCTACTACGTGTTCGGGCGGATCGCGGAGCGCAGGCGACTGCTCCGGGACGAACTCGACGAGCCCCTGTCGGAGGGGCTGACGCACGGCAGGGGGGTCTACGGGGAGTCGCCGGGGGACGGCGGCCCGTCGGCGGAGGGAGACGATCGCGATGGCTGATGCACGAGACGACCTTCGCTTCCTCCCGTTCGCGGTTCTTCTCCTCGCGTTCGCCTCGGGCTGCGTCCCGAGCCTGGCCGACAACCCGGTGCGGGACGTCCGACGGGACCTGCCCGGAGCCTACGACTCGACGAGGGACGCGGGATCGACCGCGGCCGTCGCGACCGACGACCCGGGACGCATGGACTGGCGCGAGTACTTCCGGGATCCCGACCTCCGAGCGCTGATCGAGGCCGCCCTCGACGCCAACCAGGAACTGAACGTCCGGACGCAGGAGATCTTCATCGCGCAGGCGGAGGCGGCGGCGAAGCGGGGCGAATACCTGCCGCGCCTCGGCGCAGGCGTGGGCATCGGCGGCGACAAGGTCAGCCTCTACACGAGCCAGGGGTACAGCGACCGCGCGACGGGACTCGCCGAGGTCCTCGCGGATTTCGCGTTCGGCTTCCGCGCCTCCTGGGAAGTGGACGTCTGGGGGAGGCTGCGCAAGGCGGCCGCCGCGGCCGACCGTCGCTACCTCGCCAGCCGCGAGGCCCGGAACTTCATGGTCACGCAGGTGATCGCGGAGATCGCTCGCAACTACTACGAGCTGGTCGCCATCGACGGCGAGATCGAGGTGCTGCGGCGCAACCTCCAGGTGCAGTCCGACGCGCTCGACGTCGTGCGCGCACAGAAGCTCGCGGGGCGCGTGACCGAGCTCGCCGTGCAGCGCTTCGAGGGGGAGGTGCTCAAGACCCGGGGCCGCGTGTTCGACCTCGACCAGGAGAGGGTCCAGGCCCGCAACCGGATCAACGTGCTCGCCGGCCGGTATCCCGCCGAGGTCCCGCGGACCCCGGAATTCCTCGCCATCCCCCTGCCGCACGACCTCTCGACCGGACTTCCGACGCAGCTGCTCGAGAACCGGGCCGACGTGCGTCGAGCCGCGCTCGAGCTCGAAGCGGCCCGCCTCGACGTCGCGTCGTCGAGGCTCGCGTTCCTGCCGAGCGTGAGCCTCGACGCCGGACTCGGGTACCGCGCGTTCGACGTGAGCCACCTCGTCGCCACGCCCGAGGCCCTCGCCGCCAACCTCGCCGGAAACCTCGTCGCCCCGCTGCTCAACCGCTCCGCGATCGAGGCGAAGTACCGGCAGGCGAACGCCCAGCAGGTCCAGGCGGTCTTCGAGTACGAGCGCACTCTCCTCCAGGCCTACACCGACGTCGTCAACCAGCTCGCCCGCTACCAGAACCTCACCCGGTCCTACGGCCAGCAGGCCGAACGGGTCGACGTCCTCGGCCGCGCGATCGACGTGTCGAACACGCTGTTCCAGGCGGCGCGGGCCGACTACGCGGAGGTGCTGATGGTCCGGCGCGAGTCGCTCGACGCGCAGACGGAGCTCATCGAGACCAAGAAGCGCCTCCTGCTCGCGACGGTCGATCTCTACGTCGCTCTCGGCGGCGGTTGGCGCGGCAACGAGGGAAACCCGGCTCCGTCCTGACGAGGCGACGGAGCGCGGCCCGACGGGGCCGCCCCGCGGGCCGCGAGGTTTCCCGACCGCGCCTTGCCGACCCCTCCGGTGGCATGCCATCCGCCGAGGGACGCATGGAGTCGCAGAGACCTTCGGGGGGATGGACCGCGGCCTCCCTCGCCGCCCTGCTCGGCCTGCTCGGCCTGCTCGCCTCGGGCCTGCCGGCGTTCGCCGAGCGGCAGGAGGTCGCCGACGAGGCCGACGTGGTCTCGGACCGAAGCGTGCTCGGCTCGGACCCGAGCGAGATCGTCTCGCGGCTGGAGGTCCGCAACGAGTACCTGCGCGACGCCGAGGGGTACGCCGACACGACGATCTTCCGGGGCGATTGGGCGCCTGCCGACTGGATCCTCGGGCGCGTCGAGATTCCGCTCGTCTCGGCGAAGAGCGAGGAACTCGGCCGCGCGACCGGGCTCGGCGACGTGCTGCTCGGGCTCCGGGGAAAGGTGCGACTGGGCGAGAAGTGGTCGGCGCTCGCCGAGATGGCGGCGTACCTCGACACCGCGACCGCAGACGAGCTCGGAGCCGGCCTGAACGTGCTCGCCCCCCAGGGGGTCGTCGTGTGGAAACCCTCCCCTCCGTGGATCCTCGGGCTCCAGTACCAGTGGTTCGGCTCCGTCGGCGGCGGGGACGGGCTCGAGACGATCCGCGAGTCGGCGTTCCGGCCGCAGGTGCTGTGGCACCTTCCCCGCGGCTTCTGGCTCCTCGCCGACCCCCGCATCTACGTGGACCACGTCGAGGGCACCCGGGTCGCCTTCTTCCCGACGGGCGAGTTCGGCAAGGTGGTGGCCGCCCACGTCGAGGTGTGGGTCCGCGGCGGGGGCAATGCCGCGGGTGGAGGACGCCTCGAACGCACGGGCTGGGGTGCCGAGGCGGGCGTGCGCTACCTCTTCGACTGAACGTCCGGAGCCGGTGCGTGCACCCACGCGTCCGCGAGACCGGTCGCCTTCAGCGCTGCGTCGGCCAGAGGCTCTCGGGCTCGCCGGTCCTCGCCGCGGTGGCGGGGCCCGCGGGCGCCGCGGGCTCGTCGTCGCCGAAGAGGCTCCCGATCCCGGTGACGAGGAGCAACACGGCGAACAGCGCCGCCAGCGCTCCGATCGCGAGCAGGATCGCCTTCCCGACGATCGGCCAGCTCTGCAGGTATCCGTAGAAGACGAAGTGCCAGATGGTCATCGCCATGAGTGCCGTCTCGGCGATCGCCGACACCACCGCGCCACGAAGCGCGCGCGTGTCGATCACTCCCCAGAGCTGCGTGACGACCAGCGCGACGAGAGCGGCACCCAGCAGGCGGATGAAGACCATCGCCACCTTGTCGTACTCGGGGATCTGGATGTCCGGGAAGGCGCTCAGCGGCAGGAAGACGAGCGGCACCAGGAACAGGATGGAGAAGGGGATCTTCCAGGCGAGGACGCGACGGACCGTGGGCATGACCGGGACGCTAGGCCAAAGGGCGGTGGCCCGGCAAGCGGAGTTGACCCCCGGTCGGGCGGGGCCTAGACAGCCCCCGTGAACGCGATCCTCGTCCTCCACGGCCCGAACCTGAACCTGCTCGGGGAGCGGGAGCCCGAGGTGTACGGCCGCACGACCCTCGCCGAGATCGACGATCGGCTCGCGGCCCTCGCGACCGAACTCGGCGTCGCCGTCGATTGCTTCCAGTCGAACCACGAGGGCGAACTCATCGACCGGATCCAGGCAGGGCGCGGACGCGTCGGCGCGATCGTGGTGAACGCGGGCGGCTTCACGCACACCAGCGTCGCGTTGCGCGACGCGCTCGCCTCGGCCGACGTCCCGGTCGTCGAGGTCCACCTGAGCAACATCCACCGCCGCGAGGACTTCCGGCACGACTCGCTCGTCGCCGGCGTTTCGCTCGGGCAGATCTGCGGATTCGGACCCGAGAGCTACCTGCTCGGCCTGCGGGCTGCGGCCACCGCGATGCGCGGTCGCAGCGCCTGAGGCGGCACGCGGTGGAGCACGACGAGATCCGGCGGCTCGCCCGGCTCATGGAGGAACTCGGGCTCGCCGAGCTCGAGATCGAGGACGAGGCCTCGCGCGTGCGGCTCGTCCGGGCGGCCGCGATCGCCCGGCTCGACCCCGCCGCCGGACCGGCGCGAGCAGAGGTCGAGGTCGCCCCGGTCGACGTCCCCCACGACGCGATCCCGGCCGGTTCGTCCGCGATCCGGTCGCCGATGGTCGGGACGTTCTGGCGCGCGCCTTCGCCGGACGCACCGCCCTTCGTCTCCCCGGGGGACCTGGTCGAGCCGGGGTCGGTGCTCTGCCTCGTCGAGGCGATGAAGACGATGAACGAAGTCGTCGCCGAGGCCGCGGGCCGCGTCGTCAGCGTCCGCCCGGAGAACGGGGCGGCGGTCGAATACGGGACGATCCTCTTCCTCGTCGAACCGATCGGCTGAGATCGCCCGGAGGTCCGCGCACGCGGGACCGGAACGAGCA
>JAGWVP010000761.1 GCA_018970825.1 bacterium
CGGGATCCGGTCGAGCGAGGCCTTGGACCGCTCCACCTCCGCGTCCTTCCGCTGCCGGACGCGCTCCGCCCGCTCCTGCACCATGCGCGCGATCTCGGCCGCGCCGACCCGGTCGGCGCCCCGGACCTTGAAGCCGGACAGGTCCTGGCCGTCCTCGCTCGCGACCTGGAGGAAGATGTCGACCGAGTCGCGCTGGTAGACGCGGCGGCCGATGACGAGCCCGTTGCCGCTCGGCTCCGAGGCGATCCCGAGAGCGAGAGCGCGCGCGACCAGGTGCGTCACCGTGGCGTGCACGGCCTGCTCGGTCCGCAGCCGATCGATCAGGGCGAGCGCGTTGGTCATGTCGACGTCGATCGTGCCGTAGACCGTGGGGTCGTCGGGGGCGCGCCAGGTCGCGAGCGCGAGCCGCCGCCAGCTCGACTTCCGCTCGACCGGACGCCAGGGCCGCGTCGCCATCAGCCGGGGTCCTTCTGCTCGACGGCCTGGCCCGAGACCACCACTTCCCCGCGCTGGTTCGTGCACGTGGTTCGGCATCTCAGGCGCCGCTGCGCGGGCAGGATCTCGACCACCTCGCTCGTCGCCGTGATCGTGTCGCCGACGAACACCGGGCGCAGGAAGCGCACCGTCTGCTCGACCGAGATCGCTCCCGGCACGCCGAGGAGCAGCGCGTTCGCGGTCGAGAGCAGGCTCGCCGTGAGCATCCCGTGCGCGACCGGAGCGCCGAACCGCGTGCCCCTCGCGTAGTCGGGGTCGAGGTGGGCGGGATGCCGGTCGCCGGTCAGTTCGGCGAATCGCGCCACGTCGTCGGCACCGATCGTCTTGCGGAACTCGGCCCGGTCGCCCACGCGGAAGTCCTCGAATCGCTTCGGCGCGAAGTCCGTCACGTCTCGATCCGCGGCGTCGAGCCCGTGGCCGTCTCCGTTCCGGGAGGGCCCGGCGTCCGGAGATCGAGGTAGGGCCACATCCACCATTCTCCCGGTCGCTCCCTGAGAATCGTCTCGAGCTCGGCGAAGGCTGCTGCGAGCGGCTCGCCGCCTTCCCCGGGCTCGATGCGTCGGCCATACCAGAAGGCGAAGCCGTTTCCCTGCGGGAGCGCGACGACGGGCTGGACCGGGGTCCGGGTGAGGCGGGCGAGGACCTCGATGCCTCCCGAGACCTCCGCGACACGGCCGAAGAGGCCGACCCGCGAGCGGCGGGCGCTCACGTCGCCCGGAACGTCGACCGGGGTGTAGATCCGGCCGCCCTCGAGCAGGTGCTCCCGGGCGCGAGCGACGGAAGCGGGATCGGTGGACAGGAACGGGCGCCCGGAGAGGCGTTCGGTGAAGGCCACCTTCCGCCGGGCCCAGTCGCGCTTGGCCCCCGGCATGGGATTCGAGTCGTCGAGCGGCCGGGCGACGATCGCGAGCCGGGCCCCTTCGATCCGGCTCAGGTGGACGAAGCCGAGGACCGGGCTGCCGAAGTGCAGCGTCGCGAGGATGGCAGCCCCGGGCTCGAGCCGGGCGCCACTGCCGGCAAAGGCCGGCGCGATCCTGTCCTCGTGT
>JAGWVP010000762.1 GCA_018970825.1 bacterium
AGGCCTCGGGTCGGGTGGGATCGGTGCATGGGGCTCCTCCGGGCCGGGGGTGTCCCCGCCGCGGGCGTCGCGGCGAGCCGAGGAGCATCCGTGGCCCGATCGCCGAGCTGGATCAAGCGGGAGGCGGACGACCCGGCAGGACCGACGCACGGGGGCCGCCCCGTCCTTCCCGCGGCGGGTCGATCCGTGACAGCATCCGGGGACCACGTCGACACAGGCCGACGACCATAAGGAGCGACTCGATGCGCATCTCGAAGGACCAGATCCCGGTGAAGCTCGACGTGCCGGGCGCAAAGGCGCGCCAGCTCTCCGACTTCGGCGTGGCCGCCGGCACGATCGGGGCCGAGTACTTCAGCCTCGGCGCGGGCACCGACATCGCCCCGCTCATCCAGGGGCTCGACGGCGACGCGTGCCATGCCCCGCACTGGGGCTACGTGATCTCCGGCGACCTCGTGGTCTCGTACAACGACGGGACCTCGGACCGGTGCGTCGGCGGCGACGTCTTCTACTGGCCGCCGTTCCATACCGTGCGCGTCGAGAAGGACGCGGAGGTGATCCTCTTCAGCCCGCAGAAGGAGCACCTCGCGGTCATGGACCACATGGCGCGCAAGCTCGGCGTCGCCTGACGGGCGCAGCATCCGGTCCAGAGCCCGTCGACCAAACCCACCGTCGCCGTGCGCGACGGCAGGCCGACTCACCCCCGCCGCGATGCGAACCGGAAGGTCGCGCCGCGGCTCATGCGCGCGAGCGCGACCTCGGGCGCCTCGCGCCCGGGCTGCGCGTCCGGGTCGATCGCGACCGACCACGCGGCACGCGCGCCGGCGACCCGCTCGGCGCGGCAGCGGGCCCTCGGGTCGATCGCGCGCACGATCGCGTCGAGCGCACGGTGGGGCTGCGCGGACTCGGCAAGCAGCGGGATCCAGCAGCGCACGTCGCCCTCCTCGAAGGCGGGGCCGTCGCCGATCGTGCAGAGGACGGCGTCGCCTCGGCGCTCGACGCGGAGATCGACGTAGGCGCGCGGCTGGAAGGCCGGGTGCACCTGGAAGAGTCGCGCGATCGCGTCGAGCGGGTCGGCGGCGGCGTTCTCCCGGATCCCGAGTGCGTCCGCGACCCGCTCTGCGGCGAGCCCGGCGATGCCGACGAACTGCTGCGAGGCGATCTCGCGAGCCTGCTCCTCGCCCCAGCGGTCGGCGATCGCGGTCGTGAAGGCGCGCACGAGCAGGTGGCCCTGCACGCAGAACTCCTGCGCGATGCGCCAGAGCGTCGCCTGCTCGAAGTCCGCGAGCTCGAGGTCCGGGTCGAGCGGCCCGGAATAGTCGCGACGCCCGGGGCCCGCCGCTCCGCCGGGTGCCGACTCGACGGGCAGGACGAGTCGCGCGAGCCGCGAGGAGCGAACCCGCCCGGTGAGCGGGATCTCGTCGACCGGGTCGTTCGCGGGGTCGATCGCGACGCGCCAGTGGCAGTGCGGCACGCGGTCCGAGGGGACGCGGGGCGGGCGGTGGATCGGCCGGACCCGCGCGCGCGGGTTCGTCGCG
>JAGWVP010000763.1 GCA_018970825.1 bacterium
GATCACGAGCCCCTTGAAGTCGTCGTTGAACACGTGCTCCTTCAGGCCCGCGCTCGCCCGGGTGCGGGCGAGTTCGAAGATCGAGGCCTTCAGGCCCGAGTTGCCGAGAGGACGGACGTGGACCGCGAGGAAGGTCGACAGCAGCCAGACCGCGGCCGCGATCGCCGCGAAGGGGCGCGCGAACTGGTAGAGGGAAAGCCCGCAGGCCTTCATGGCCACGAACTCGCTGTCGGCCGAGAGCCGGCCGCAGGCCATGAGGCAGGCGAGGAGGAGGGCCATCGGGACCGTGACCTCGAGGAAGGCCGGCAGGATGTACGAGAAGACCTTCAGGACCTCGAGGACCGGAACCCCCCGGTTCACCACGAGCTCGACGAGCTTCATGATGCGGGCGATCAGGAGGATGAAGGTGAACAGGGCGAGACCGGCTGCAAAGGGCAGCAGGATCTGGCGAAAGAGGTAGCGTTGAAACGTACTCCCCATCGACCGACCGGCCCCAAGGTATCGGAGGGCAGCGGCGCAAGCGAACCGCGCCCGGGGCAGGGCGGGCGCGACCGGCCCGACGCCTTCGGGCGGCGAGTCCGCGAGCACGGCCGGGGCCGCCTCGGCCCGCGGGAGAGGCCCGAGGGCGGCGAGCGACACGGCTACGTCGTCCCGGGCTGGCACGCGGCCCGCGCGTTCCTCGCCACCCGCCCCGACGCGGTGCGGCAGGTCTTCCTCGCCAAGGGGGCGCCGGCGGATCTCGAGAGGAGCTTCCAGTCGACCCGTGCGACGGTCGAGGTGGTCGACACCTCCGTTCTCGACCGCCTCTGCGGCGGGGTGGTGCACCAGGGAGTCGTGGCGCTCGGCGTTCCCCCCGAGCCGGTCGACCTCCGGTCGCTCGACCCGGCCCGGGACCGGCTCGTGCTCGCGCTCGACGGGGTCACCGATCCCCGCAACGTGGGCGCGATCGTCCGGACCGCGGAGGCGGCCGGGGTCTCGGCGCTCGTCATGCCCCGGGACCGTGCACCCGGCTGGTCCCCGGCACTCGTCAAGGCCGCGGCCGGAGCGACGGAGTGGCTTCCGATCGCACGGGTGACGAACCTGTCCCGGACCCTCGCGGACCTGTCGCGGGCCGGGTACTGGATTCTCGGCCTCGACGGCTCGGGGGAGGGCGACCTGTTCGACCCCTCGGCGATTCCGGGCCCTCCCTGCGTCCTGGTCGCGGGCGCCGAGGGAACCGGGCTGCGCGAACTCACCCGGCGGGGCTGTCACCGGGTCGTCCGGATTCCCATGACGGGGCGCGTCGAATCGCTGAACGCCTCGGTCGCGGTCGCGGTGGCGCTGTTCGAACTTCGCCGTCGCGAGCCCGTCGTCCCCGCCCAACCTTGACAGTCCGCTTCGCGCCGTGGTAACGCCTACGGTTCACTCTTCCGCGCGGGAGAGGAGCCGGAGACGTGCCGGTTCCGCCCGTTTCGGGGAAAAATCTCAGTTAAATCAAAAGGATACGACGATCGAGACGCTCTCGTGCCGCGGGCCGATGTAGCTCAACGGTAGA
>JAGWVP010000764.1 GCA_018970825.1 bacterium
CCTACGAGGACATCAAGGGTAAGGCCTTCGTGATCTACTGGTCCTGGAACGGCGACGACTCGTGGGTGCGCTGGGCGAGGATCGGTCGCCCGGTGCGCTGAGGGCGCGACCGACGGCGGACGGAATTCCAACCGAGGAGAAGGACATGCAACTCGAAGAGAAGCTCGCGTCCCGCAAGGCGCGACTCGCCGTCATCGGGCTCGGCTACGTGGGCCTGCCCCTGTCGATGGAGATGGCCGAGGCCGGCTTCCACGTCGTCGGAATCGACTCCGACGACCGCAAGATCAAGGAGATCGCCGCCAAGCGCTCCTACATCGCCGACGTGCCGACCGAGATCCTCGCGAAGATGGTCTCGGAGGGCCGCTTCGAGGCGACGACGGATCCCTCGGCTCTCGCGACCTGCGACGCGATCAGCATCTGCGTGCCGACGCCGCTTTCGAAGACCAAGGATCCCGACGTCAGCTACATCCTCGACGCCGTCGAGAAGATCGAGCGGCACCTCCACCCGGGCCAACTCATCGTTCTCGAGAGCACGACGTACCCCGGCACGACCGACGAGCTCATCCGCGAGAAGCTCGAGGCGAAGGGCATGCGCGTCGGACGCGACTTCTTCCTCGCGTTCTCGCCCGAGCGGATCGACCCCGGCAACAAGACGCACGGCACCCGGAACACCCCGAAGGTGGTGGGCGGGATCACGCCGCGCTGCACGCAACTCGCGGTCCAGCTCTACTCGCAGTTCATCGACCGCGTCGTGCCGGTGTCCTCGGCCCGCACCGCCGAGATGGTGAAGCTGCTCGAGAACACCTTCCGCAGCGTCAACATCGGTCTCGTGAACGAGCTCGCCCAGATGTGCGACGTCCTCGGGGTCGACGCCTACGAGGTGATCGAGGCCGCCGCGACGAAGCCGTTCGGATTCCTGCCGTTCTTTCCCGGCCCGGGCCTCGGCGGGCACTGCATTCCGATCGACCCGCACTACCTCGCCTGGAAGATGAAGGCCCACGACTTCACCGCCCGGTTCATCGGGCTCGCGGCCGAGGTGAACCAGGAGATGCCCCACCTCGTCGTGGACAAGGTGTCGGCCGGGCTCAACCACCACGGCAAGCCGATCAAGGGCTCGCGGATCCTCGCGCTGGGCGTGGCCTACAAGAAGGACGTGAGCGACATGCGCGAGTCGCCGGCGATCGAGGTCATCGACGAACTTCGCCGTCGCGGGGGCCAGGTCCGCTACCACGACCCGTACGTGCCGGAGCTCGGGCTTGCCACGGGTACCCTCCACGGCGTTCCTCTCGGCGACGACGAACTCGAGCAGGCCGACTGCGTGGTCGTGCTGACCGATCACTCCTGCTTCGACGTCGGCCACGTCGTGCGACACTCGAAGCTCGTGATCGACACCCGCAACGTGACCCGGGGGATCGACCCGAAGCTGCGCGAGCGGGTGCTGAAGCTGGGAGCGCCGTCACCGTTCGCCGCGGACCCCTCGGGCCGGGAGGCCTGAGGCCGCGGCTTCCGGGGGCACGATGACGGGGCAGGG
>JAGWVP010000765.1 GCA_018970825.1 bacterium
GATCGACGCGTGCGCCACGACGGTCGATGCCCTGGTCGCTCCCGGCGGAGCGTCCGGCTGCGTCGTGGACGCGCACGACGCCGCGATCGACGCGATGGTCGACGACGAGTACGGACGCCGGCTCGATCCCTCGGAGACGGCGCTGCGCAGGTGCCAGGAGACGCTCGCGAAGTTCGCCGGCAAGTATGCCGAGACCCGGGAGAAGTCGATCCTGGGCTGCCGCAAGAGCCTGCTCGCGGGTCGCGCCCTGTTCCTCGACGCAGCCCGCACCCAACCTCTCCTCGACCCGCTCGATTGCGCGGACGAGGCCTCGGCCGGCGAGAAGATCCGGCTCGCGGCGGCCGCGATCCGCTCGAAGGCGATCGCGATCGGCGGCTGCGACGACGCCGCCGCGAACTCGCTCGCGGACGCCTGCGCGACGTCCCTCGACGGACTCGCGGCGGCCTCGGGCGAGGCGGGATGTCTCGTGGTCGGTCACGCGCTCGAAGGCGACGCGCTCCTCGCGGCGCGGCCCTGAGCACGGAACGCGCGATCCGGTCGCCCGGCGCGACGGCGAGCACCGCCCCCCGCGCGAAGCGACCGGGTGCGGGCCGCCGCGGCGCGGGCGCCGTCCTGCTCGCCGCGGCGATCCTCGCCGCAGCGGCCCCGGCCGGAGCCCACGGCGCGAGCCGGGCGGCCGCGGCCGTCGAAAACCCCTCGCCTCGCTGGCGGATCGAGGATCCCGGGCAGGGGATCGTGCCGCTGCGCGCCCCCGGAACCGGACCCGTCGACCTGAGCGGTCTCGCCTGGGTCCAGGGCGACCTCTGGCTCGCGGTGTCCGACCGCCTCGCCTCGCTCCACCCGCTCGTCGTCCGTGTCGACGGAGACGGACGTGTCGCGGACGCGATCGTCCATCCCGGCGTGCGCCTCGAAGGAGCGCGCGATCCCGAGGCGGTCGCCTGGGCGCCGGAATCGGCGACGGTCTTCGTGGCGGACGAGGACGGCCCGGCGATCCGCGAGTACGCACCTTCGACGGGGCGCCTCCTGCGCGAGGTCCCGCTCCCCGCGGTCTTCGCGCGCAGTCGTCGCAACCTCGGGCTCGAGTCGCTCTCGCGCGATCCCGCGACGGGCGTCGCGTGGACCGCGAACGAGGAGGCACTCGCGACCGACGGGCCGCGCGCCGCCCGCGAGTCGGGGACGCTCGTTCGCCTGCAGCGCTTCGATCGCAACTGGGCGCCCGACGGACAGTGGGCCTGGCGGACCGACCCGGTGCGCGCGGAGGGCGGCCGGACGACCGGCGTCGCCGATCTCGTCGCCCTGCCCGACGGCGGGCTCCTCGTGCTCGAGCGCAGCCGCGGCGACGACGGGGTCCACGTCGCGCTCTGGGAGGCCGATCTCGGCTCCGCCCCGGACGCAGGCGCGCTCGGTGCGCTTCTCCCGGAGACGCCCGTCCTCCGCAAGCACCTCCTATGGCAGGCCGCGACCGGTGCGTTCCACTTCGAGGGATCGGCGCTCGGCACGCCGCTCGCCGGCGAATGCCGAAGCC
>JAGWVP010000766.1 GCA_018970825.1 bacterium
CCGGTTCCGATCGCCGGTCCCCTGCCCGAGTTCCCGCACCCGCCGAGCGCGAGACCGAGGGCCGCGACGAGCACCCGCCGGGCGGCTCGCGACCGGAGCATCGGCCCGGGGCCGTGCGCGAGCGGATGGTGGAGGGAAGGGTGGTTCGTCGGTCGCATGGCGATCCTCCTCGGCGACCGAGTGTGCGCATGGGCCCGGGGGCCTTGCCAAGCGGGTACCGGCGTCCCGGCGCGGCGGGTGGATGGCCGTCCGGGCGGCGCGGGCCCGTGCCGCTCGTCGCAGCGGCGGCCGCTCGCCCGGGCCGCCGGCGGATCCGACTTGCGACGAGCGCGCGGATCCTCCAACCGGAGAGCGTGGGCAGCGCGCGCGCCGGGACCGGGGTGGACGAGATCGTCGGACGCTGGCGCGATGCCGAACGCGTCGTCGTGCTGACCGGTGCCGGCCTCTCGACCGACTCGGGAATCCCCGACTTCCGCTCGCCCGGGGGTCGGTGGGAGACCTACCGCCCGGTCACGCTGCAGGAGTTCCAGTCGAGCGAGGCGTCGCGCCGGGCCTACTGGCGCTACAAGGGCGAGACCTGGCAGGTGGTCCGTGCCGCCCGGCCGAACCCGGCCCACGAGGCGCTCGTGGCACTCGCGCACGCCGGGCGCATCGACCTGCTGGTCACCCAGAACGTCGACGGGCTCCACGAACGCAGCGGTTTTCCGGCCGATCGGCTCGTGAACGTCCACGGCACCGACGCGGAGGTCGCCTGCCTGCGCTGCGGCCGCCGCGAGCCGCGAGCGACGGCGCAGGCCGAGTGGGAGGCAGGCGTGGACGTCCCCGCCTGCCCGTGCGGCGCACCCTGGAAGCCCGCGACGATCTCCTTCGGGCAGTCGCTCGTCGAAGAGGATCTCGAGCGGGCGTTCCGCGCGGCCGCCGATTGCGAACTGTTCGTCGCGGCGGGCACCTCGCTCGTCGTCGGCCCGATCAACCGGATGTTCGACCTCGCCCGCGGTGCCGGTGCGTTCACGGCGATCCTCACCGCGTCGGACACCCCGTACGACTCGCTCGCGCGGGCTCGATCGGGCGAGCGACTGGGCGAGGTCCTGCCGCGGATCGCGCGCGGCGTCCTCGGGGAGATCCACTGAGTCGATGCGGGATGCGCGTCGCGCGACGGGCGCGCCTCGTCGACGGGAGGGCTGACGGAACGATGGTGCCGATCACGATGGAAGGAGTGCTCCAGGCGCTCGCCGGGGGCGTCCTGGTCGGACTGTCCGCGAGCGCGCTGCTGCTCGCGAACGGACGGATCGCGGGCATCTCGGGAATCGCGGGCGGGCTTCTCGGGGGCGGCGACGGCGACGCGGGCTGGCGAGCGACCTTCCTGCTCGGGCTCGTCGCCGGCGGCGCGCTGCTCCGGGTGGTCGATCCCGGTTCGTTCGGGCCGACGCCGGCCGGCTCGACGGGGCTGGTCGCGCTCTCCGGCCTGCTGGTCGGGTTCGGCTCCCGGCTCGGCAGCGGTTGCACGAGCGGGCACGGCG
>JAGWVP010000767.1 GCA_018970825.1 bacterium
CGTGCGCCCTCACCAGGGATCGCCCCAGCGATCCCTCCAGGCGCGGCTCGCGACCGGCGCCCGCCGGGGCGGCGCGAGACGTCGGGCCGGCAGCCCGACCGGCACGACCACCATCGGGACGACGTGGTCGGGGAGTCCGAGCCGCCGCGAGAGATCCGGGCTCGCCGTCGCGAGCGTGCTGAACAGCGAGCCCAGCCCGAGCGCGTGGGCCGCGAGGCACAGGTTCTGCGCGGCCGGGTAGACCGAGGCCGCGAGAGACCGCGGGTCGCTCCGGCTGCGGTCGCCGCAGACGACGATCACGACCGGCGCGCGGGCGAGGCCGCCCGTCGCCCAGCGGTCCACGTCGGCGAAGAGCCGGTCGCCGAGACGCGCCCGGGCGTGCTCCCGGGCCCCGGACCTCCAGGCCCCGGCCGCGATCTCGCCGATCGCCGCCCGCGTCGCTGCGTCGCGCACGACGACGAATGCCCACGGCTGGCGGTCCTCGGCGCTCGGCGCATGCGTGGCTGCGAGCAGCAGTCGCTCGATCGCGTCCTCGGGCACCGGGTCGGGCAGCAGCTCCCGGTGGGCGCGCTGCGAGAGGAGCAGCCGGAGCATCGCCTCGCCCCCGGGGTCGCGCTCGTCCCCTCCCTCCCCGCTCACCCCCACAGCCAGCCCATCGCGCGGAGCGCGAACTCCACCGGGCGACGCCGGTAGGGGAACCACGGCACGTCCCGCGTGCGCCGGCCGGGATCGATCCGGAGAGCCTGCGGGCGGGTGAACGCGCGCACGCCGTCGATGCCGCCGTGACGAGAGCCCAGCCCGCTCTGCTTGACCCCGCCGAAGGGCAGGTCCGCGTCACCCGCGTTCAGGATGCAGTCGTTCACGCAGGCCGACCCTGCCTCGATCCGCTCGGCGATCGCGCGACCTCGTTCGAGGTCCCGGGTCCAGACGCTCGCGTTCAGCCCGAAGGGCGACGCGTTCGCGAGTTCGATCGCCTCCTCGGCGTCTCGGACGCGCTGGACCGCGACGACCGGCCCGAAGGTCTCCTCGCTCATGACCGCCATCCCGGGGTGCACGTCGACCAGCACCGTCGGGGCGTAGAAGCGCGGTCCGAGTTCGGGCATGCGACGGCCCCCGACCGGGGCGCGGGCGCCGTCGCGCAGCGCCTCCTCGACGTGCGAGGCGACGATCTCCACCTGTCGGTCGGAGGTGAGGGGTCCGAGGTCGACCTCGCGGTCGTTCGATCCCACCCGCAGGGCCTCCACGCGCTCGACCAGGCGACGGACGAACTCGTCTGCCACCGCGTCCACCACGTACACGCGCTCGATCGACATGCAGACCTGCCCGGTCATGAAGAAGCCGCCCCAGACCGCCGCGTTCACCGCTCGTTCCATCGGGGCGTCCTCGAGCACGATCATCGGGTCCTTTCCGCCGAGCTCGAGCAGCACCGGGACGAGACGGCGTGCGGCGCGTTCCATGACCAGCCGGCCGGTCCGGGGCGAGCCCGTCACGGCGACCATGTCGACGTGGTCGACCAGCG
>JAGWVP010000768.1 GCA_018970825.1 bacterium
CGATTTCGAGACGATCCGCTTCGAGGTGGACGCCCGGGTCGCGACGATCACGCTCGCCCGGCCCGACCGCTTGAACGCGATGAACCAGCGGATGAAGGAGGACCTTCGCGCAGCCTGGACGATCGTGAAGGACGACCCGGAGATCTGGTGCGCGATCGTGACCGGCGAGGGTCGGGCCTTCTCCTCCGGGGCGGACGTCGAGTCGCTCGACTCGGGCGGGTTCACGAAGCCCGACCGCTGGCGCGAGCTCGCGATGATCGAGACGATCCGCGCGCTCCCGACGCCCCGGCGCATGGGCGTCTGGAAGCCGGTGATCGCCGCCGTGAACGGTCTCGTGAACGGCGTGACGCTCGACCTCGTGACCGAGGCCGACATTCCGATCGCCTCCGAACGGGCCCAGTTCTTCGATTCCCACGTCTCGATCGGGTACGTGTCGTCGCACGAGATGGTGAACATGGCCCGGCGCGTTCCCCTCGCCGTGTGCCTGCGGATGGCGCTGCTCGGGAGCAAGGAGCGCATGAGCGCGGAGCGGGCCCTCGCGGTCGGCCTCGTGACCGAGGTCGTCCCCCACGAGCGCTTGATGGAACGCGCGCGGGAGATCGCGGCACTCGTCTGCGAGAACGCGCCGCTCGCCGTCTGGGGCACGAAGATGGCGATCCTGCGCGGCGTCGGGCTCCCGGTCGAGCAGGCCGAGGAGATCGCGGCCGGCTACCTCGAGATCGTCGAGCAGAGCGAGGACCACGCCGAGGGGCCCCGCTCCTTCGTCGAGCGCCGCAAGCCCGCCTGGAAGGCGCGCTGAGCCGCGTTCAGGTCCCCGACGTCGAGAGCAGGTCGGCGTCGCCGCCCGCCAACTCGGCCGCGCGCCGGCGCAGGAGCGGCTTGTCGACCTTCTGCGTGCCCGTGCGGGGCACGGCGTCGGCCGACAGGAGGAAGAGATGGCGTGGCACCTTGTACGACGCCATCTCGCGGCGGCAGTGCTCGAGCACGGCCGCGGAGTCGAGCGTCGCCCCCGCTTGCGCAACGAGGAAGGCGCCGACGTTCTCGCCGCGCACCGGGTGCGGCACCGGCACGACGTAGGCGGCCGCGATCCCCGGGACGGCGGCCAGGCACGCCTCGACCTCCGCCGCCGCGACGTTCACTCCCGCGGTCTTGATGACTTCCTTCAGGCGCCCGTCGAAGCGCAGCGTCCCCGTCTCGTCGAGGCGACCGTAGTCCCCGGTGCGGAAGAATCCGTCCGGCGTGAAGCACTCTTCGCGCGGGACACCGAGGTAGCCCAGCATGAGCGAGGGGCCTCGGACCAGGAGCTCTCCCACCTCCCCCGGATCCCGCCGGGTCCCCGACTCGGGGTCGACGACGCGCATCTCGACCCCGGGAAGCGGCCGTCCGAAGCCTCTCCTGCGCAACTCCGGCGGATCGTCCCAGCGCGCGAGGCAGACCACCGTCGCCGTCTCGCTCAGGCCGTAGGCTCCCACCGTCACGTGGTCGGGGGCGAGCAGCCGCGTGGCGGACGGGGACTCG
>JAGWVP010000769.1 GCA_018970825.1 bacterium
CGTGGCCCGCTCGCTCGCGGCCGACGCGCGCCGGGAGACGCGGGTCAAGGTCGTCGCGCGACGTTCGCATCCCGCTCGCGGCAGCGGCCCGGCGGCGGGCCGCCGGGTTGGATCGCGCCGGGCCCGCTGGTAGGCGGGGGCCCATGAACCGCACGCGGCAGGCCCTCTCCGTCAAGCCCATCGAACTCCTGTTCGAGGAGATGGCCGGCGCACACCGGCTCAAGCGCGTGCTCGGCCCGATCACGCTCACCGCGCTCGGCATCGGCTGCATCATCGGGGCCGGCATCTTCGTGCTCACCGGGCTCGCGGCGAACCAGTACGCGGGACCGGGCCTCGTTCTCTCGTTCGTCGTGGCGGGGATCGGCTGCGCGCTCGCCGCGCTCTGCTACGCCGAGTTCGCCGCGATGGTGCCGGTCGCGGGCAGCGCCTACACCTACGCGTACGCCACGCTCGGCGAGGTCTTCGCCTGGATCATCGGCTGGGACCTGGTCCTCGAGTACGCGGTCGCCGCGAGCACGGTCGCGCACGGCTGGTCGCACTACCTCGACACCTTCCTCGGGCTCTTCGGCCACCACCTGCCGCATCGCTGGTCGGGAGCGCCGTTCGACTTCGATCCGGCGACCGGACGCTGGGGCGCGACCGGCGCGATCCTCGACCTGCCGGCCCTGCTCGTCGTGCTCGCGCTCACCGTCATCCTCGTGATCGGCATCCGCGAGAGCGCGCGTTTCAACGCGGCCATGGTCGCGATCAAGGTCGCGGTCGTGCTGTTCGTCATCGTGGCGGGGCTGCCGCACGTCGACGCCTCGAACTGGCACCCCTTCCTGCCCTTCGGCTGGGGCGGCGTCATGAGCGGAGCCGCCTACATCTTCTTCGCCTACGTCGGGTTCGACTCGGTCTCGACCCATTCGGAGGAAGCGAAGAACCCGCAGCGCGACATCCCGATCGGGATCATCGCGTCGCTCGCGATCTGCACCGTGCTCTACATCCTCGTCGCGGCGGTGCTCACCGGGATCCAGCGCTACGACCGGATCCACCTCGACGCGCCGGTCGCCGAGGCGTTCGCCTCGCTCGGCATGAATCGCGCGGTGTTCGTCATCTCGATCGGCGCGATCGCCGGCCTGACCAGCGTCCTCATGGTCCTCATGCTGAGCCAGACCCGCGTCCTCCTCGCGATGGCACGCGACGGCCTCATCCCCGAGAGCTTCTTCGGCGACGTGCACCCGCGCTTCCAGACGCCGCACCGCTCGACGATCCTGGTCGGGATCCTGGTCTCGATCGTCGGGGCGACGGTGCCCCTCAAGATCCTCGCCGACCTGGTCAACATCGGCACGTTGTTCGCCTTCGTCGTCGTCTGCGCGGCCGTGCTCGTCATGCGTCGCACGCACCCCTCGCTCGAGCGGCCCTTCCGGACCCCGCTCGTGCCCTGGGTGCCGGTCGCGGGCGTCCTCGTGAACCTCGGCATGATGTTCGCCCTCTCGTGGGAGAACTGGTTGCGGCTCGTCGTCTGGCTCGCGATC
>JAGWVP010000079.1 GCA_018970825.1 bacterium
GGATCGGCGGCCGGGGGGGCGTCCGGCGCGAATGTGCCCGACCCGCCGACGAAGTTCCGCGCCGGCGCGCTCACGACGCCGCCGCGGCGCCGGCCGGGCGCTCGGCGCCGCGCCGGACGTGCGCGCGCAGGATGCCCGCGAGTGCGTCGACGACGCGGTCGACGTCCGAGTCCGCCATGTCGGGAAAGAGCGGCAGCGTCAGGATGCGGCGGTTCGCCTCGGTCGCGACGGGCAGCTTCGAGGCGTCGGCCATCGGCTTGTAGAGCGTCTGCAGGTGGAGCGGCACGAAGTGCAGGCCCGCGCCGATGCCGGCCGCACGCAGCAGCCCGATCACCTCGTCGCGACCGATCGTGAGCGCGTCGGGCTCGATCGACGCGACCAGGATGTGCCAGGCGTGCACGTGCTCGTAGGCGGCGTCGCCGAGCGGCTCGACGTGCGGCACCGCCGCGAGCCGCTCGCGGTAGGCACGCGCGAGCTCGGCGCGGCGGCGGTTCATCTCGTCGAGGCGCGCGAGCTGGTGGATGCCGATCGCCGCCTGGATGTCGCTGAAGTTGTACTTGAACCCTGCCTCGACCACGTCGTACGCGACCGGTCCGCGACCGCCGAAGCGGCTCTCGGGCGTCTGCGCGATGCCGTGGAACCGCAGCAGCTTCACCCGCTCGGCGATCTCGTCGGAGTCGGTCGTGACCGCGCCGCCCTCGCCGGTCGTCAGGTTCTTCGCCGGGTGGAAGCTGAACATCGTCGCGTCGGCGATCGCGCCGATCGGACGCCCCTTGTACGACGCGCCGAGCGCGTGGGCCGCGTCCTCGACGAGGAAGAGTCCGTGTCCGCGTGCGAGGTCGAGGAACGCGTCCTCGTCGCAAGGCTGTCCCGCGAAGTGCACCGGGAGGATCGCCCGCGTGCGCGGGCCGAGCACCTCGGCGACCCGCGCCGGGTCGAGGTTCAGCGTCGCCGGCTCGACGTCGGCGAAGACCGGGACCGCGCCCGCGTGAAGCAGCACGTTCGCGGTCGAGACCCAGGTCATGGGCGTCGTCACGACCTCGTCGCCCGGGCGGATGCCGCAGGCCAGCACCGCGAGGTGCAGGGCTGCCGTGCCGGTGCTCGCTCCGAGCGCGTGGCGGACACCCAGGCGGGATGCCAGGAGCTGCTCGAAGCGCCCGGCCCGGGGCCCGGTCGCGAGCCACCCCGAGCGCAGGCAGGCCTCCACCTCGGCGATCTCGTCGTCGGTGATCGACGGGCGGGCGTAGGGCAGCATCCGCGCTCTCCCGTACCAGAGCCTCGCCCGAGCCCGCAAAACCCGGGGGTTTTCGGTGGTCGCGCCGCTCTGCCCGGGCGGGGGCCGAAATTCTCCCCGGGTCGCCCCTTGCGCTCGTGACGCGGCGTGTCTACTCGTAGCGTCAACAAAGGAGGGCCGACGAGATGGCCGATCGAATGAATGGCAGCAACGTGTGGGGACCGCTCGGCGAGGCCGTCGAGCAGGCCGGCGAGCGCGCGAAGGAACTGAACGCCCATGCCCGCGAGCTCGCCCGGGCCGCCGTGAGCGAGATCCGGGATCGCGCCGTGTCGCTCGCGAGCGAGCGCTCGGAGCCCGTGCTGAAGGTCGTCCGCACCACCGCGCAGGACGCACGCGAGGCGATCGTCGAGCGCGTCGGCGAGGCCCGCGAGGCGATCGTCGAGCGCGTCGGCGGAATCGAGTTCGGGCAGGTCGCCGAGCAGGTCGGCAAGCGCTTCGAGGGCGTGCGCGAACGCGTCCTGCCCTTCGAGAGCCTTCTTCGCGGCCGCCTCGAAGCCCTGCTGAAGGGGTTGAACCTCGCCGTCCACGGGGACGTCGAGGAACTCCGGAAGCGACTCGAGGAAGCCGACAAGCGACTCGCTCGCCTCGAGCGCCAGGTCGCCGAGGTCCGCCGGGCCGCCTGAGCCCGGGTCGTCCGCCACGCGATTCGCGTCCGCGCGCGTCCCGGTCAGAGGCCGGGTCGCGCCGACGCGGAGCGGCGCGACCGCACGCATCGTGCCATCGCACCCGGCTCGGCCTCGCGGAACGCGACGCGCGCCGGGTGCGATGCCGAAGCGCGCGCTCTCTTCGATCCCCGCGCCTTCGCGGCGGGGACGTCGCGCCGCCGGTCGTCAGCCCTTCGAGGCCTTCGCGCCCGGCCGCACGTACACCCCCTGGGCGACCGCGACCGGTGTCTCCCTGGAGTCCGTCCAGGCGACGATGTTGCCGCACAGGTTGCGGCGCCCGACGCTCGAGAGGTCGGCCCGCGCATGGAGCAACGGACCGGTCGCCGGGCGCAGGAAGTGGATCGAGAGACCGCTCGTCACGGTCATCGGCTCGATCCCGATCGCGGTGAAGCACGCGTAGTAGAGCGCGACGTCGCAGATCCCGAAGATGGTCGGGCCGCCGATGATCCCGCCAGGGCGGAGCTGCCCGCGGCCGACCTGCAGCACGACCTGCGCCCAGCCGGGACCGACCTCCTCGCAGACGCTCTCGTTGCCGGGGAAGTCGCGCCGGGCGAAGTCGTTCACCTCGACCGGCGTGACGAGGCTCGCCGAGAGGCTGCGGGTCGGTGCCACGGTGGCGAGCCTCTGGTCGCCCGCCTCAGGCGGACGCTTTTGCGGCGGGCTTCGCGTCGCCCTTCGAGGACGAGTCGCTCGACGAGGAAGACGGAGAGGAGTCGGACGAAGAGGAAGGGGAAGACGACGACTCCGCCTTCGCCGCGTCCTTCTTGCCCTTGCCGGCGTAGTCCGTGACGTACCAGCCGCTTCCCTTCAGGTGGAAGGCCGGGCTCGAGATCAGCTTGGAGACCTTGGCCTTGCAGGTCGGACACTTCTTGAGCGGCGCTTCCGTGATCTTCTGCGACACGTCGAAGTCGCCGCACTTCGCGCAGCGGTACTCGTAGATCGGCATCGTCTCACCCTCGACAGGAAAACCCGTTCGGAGACCCGCCCGGCCGGGACCGGCGGACGCTCGGTTCCACTTAAGAACGCCCCGGCCGGATGTCCACCCGTCAGTAGGCCCGGAAGGGCTGGGCCCCCGCCTGCAGGGCCATCTGCCGCAGCGTCGGGACGAGGAAGATCTGGAGGAACTGGATGCCCAGGAGCAGCACGATCGGGCTGAAATCGACGCCCCCGAAGGTGAGCGGCAGGACGCGGCGGATCCGGTAGTAGACCGGTTCCGTCGCCGAGCGCAGGAAGCGGACGATCGGGTTGTAGGGATCGGGATTCACCCAGGAGAGCACCGCCGAGGCGACCACGATCCACCAGTAGATGCCGAGCGCCGCGTCGACGATCACGGAAATCGCCAGCAGGAAGTTGCCGATCACGAACATGATCCTCTCCTCCGGTTCCCCGTCAGGACTTCTTCGCCGCGCCGCCCGAGAGCTCGCGCGACCGCCGGGTCGCCGCATCGACCGCGTCGCCGATCGCGCGCGCGAAGCCGCCCGCGGCGAGCGCCTCGAGCCCGGCCTGCGTCGTGCCGCCGGGCGAAGTCACGTTCGCGCGCAGCTTCTCGACCGGCTCGCCCGACTCGCGCCAAAGGATCGCCGAGCCGAGCAGCGTCTTCTGCAGGAGCCGCAGCGCGAGATCGGGCGGGAGCCCCGCCTTCTCGCCCGCGCGCAGCATCGCCTCGGCGTAGGCGAACAGGAAGCCGGGGCCGCTGCCGGAGAGCGCGGTGACCGGGTCGAGCAGCGACTCGTCGTCGACGACCGCGACGTCGCCCGCCGCGCGGAAGACGCGCTCGGCGAGATCCACGTCGCCGGGGCGCACCGCGTGCCCGGCGACCAGCACCGTCATGCCCTCGCGCACGAGCGCCGGCGTGTTCGGCATCGCGCGCACGACGCGCGCCTTGCCGCCGAGCCCGCGCTCGAGCGCGTCGAGGCTCGCACCGGCCGCGATCGACACGAAGAGGTGTCGCTCCTCGACCAGCGGGGCGAGGTCGGCGAGTACTGCCGGCAGCACCTGCGGCTTCACCGCGAGAACCACCACGTCGGCCTCGTGCAACACGTCGCGAGCGGATCCGAAGGTCGCGCCGCCGGTCTCCTTCTCGAACCGTGCGCGCGCGCCCGGCTCGACGTCGGTCGCGACGAGCCGGGTCGGTCCGGCGGCCGAGCCGGGCAGTGCCAGTCCGCCGCCGAGCGCGCACGCCATGTTGCCCGAGCCGATGAAACCGATCGTGAGCACGCGGGTCAGTCCTGCGCCGCTCGCGGGGGCCGCGGCCCGAACACCGCCGTGCCGATCCGGAGCAGCGTCGCCCCGGCCGCGATCGCCTGTTCGTAGTCGCCGCTCATGCCCATCGAGAGCTCGCGAAGGCGCTCGTAGCCTGCGCCGCGGAGCCCGTCCAACAGCGCGCGCGCCTCCTCGAAGGCGGCCCGGCAGGCCGCGGCGTCGCCGTCCATCGGCCCGATCGTCATGAGCCCCTCGACCGAGAGGCCCTCGATGCCCGCGAGCTCGCGCAGCACGGCCGCCGCCTCCGACGGGTCGACGCCCGCCTTCGCGGGGTCGCGCGTGACGTTCACCTGCAGGAGCGCGCGCACCGGGTGGCCCGCGCGACCCACCAGCGCGCGCGCCACGTCGGCGCGCGAGATCGTGTGGACGAGGTCGAAGGTGCGCGCCGCGACCGCGGCCTTGTTGCGCTGCAGCGGGCCGATCAGGTGCCAGGCCGCGGCACCCGCGCCCGGGGCCGACTCGTCGCCCGAGGCGACCGCGTCCGCGTGCGCCGCCTCGACCGCGTCGCGCTTCGCGCGCGCCTCCTGCACGTAGTTCTCGCCGACGTCGCGCGCGCCCGCCGCGACCGCGGCGACGACCGCGTCGGCACCGTGCCCCTTGGTCACCGCGACGACGCGCACCTCCGACGACTGCCGCCCGCAGCCCACCGCGAGCCCCGCGACCTCGGCCGCGAGCGCGCGCCAGCGCGCGGCAATCGCGTCGGGCGGCAGAGGGGCCGCGGGCTCGGGCACGCCGACGCGACGGGCGAGGCGCTCGGTCTCCTCGAGCGGCAGGCCGATCACGCCGGTGAGCGATCCCGCGACGCCGGTCACGAACGCCGAAGCGCCCGCCTGGATGCCGTAGGCGCCGGCCTTGTCGCGCGGCTCGCCGGTCGCGACGTAGGCGGCGATCTCGCGGTCCGAGAGCTCGCGGAAGCGCACCCGGCTCGCCGTGCACTCGCGTGCCCGCACCTCGCCGCCGGTCGCCCACGCGATGCCGGTCAGCACGACGTGCTCTCGGCCCGCGAGGCGCGCGAGCATGCGCGCGGCGTCCGCGTCGTCGACCGGCTTGCCGAGCACGTCGCCGTCGACCACGACCGAGGTGTCGGCGGCGAGCACGGCGGCGTCGCGCGCGGAGGCCGCGACCGCGAGCGCCTTCTCGTCTGCGAGGCGCCGGACGTAGGCCTCGGGATCCTCGCTCGGCCGGCGCGTCTCGTCGACGTCGGCCGGGCGCACCTCGTAGGGCCAGGCGATCCGGGCGAGCAGCTCCCGGCGACGCGGCGAGCCCGAGGCGAGGATGATGCGCATCCTCCTCCCCTAGCATCCGAACGCATTGCCGGGGCACGGGCACGGTGGTAGCGCGCGAGCATGCGCCGCATGCCGAGGCGAGACGGCCGCGACCGCGGGAATCCCCGCCCGGGACGGAGCTCGCTGCGCCGCGGACGCGATTGCGCGCCGAGCGCCGCGGCGCTGCCGACGTCGTCCGTCCGGCCCGGGCTCGCGACGACGCTCGCCGTCGCGATCGCGGTCGCGGTGGCGGCCTGCGCGGCACCCCCGACGCCGAGGCCCTCGCGAACGCCCGGCCCCACGCCGGCCACTGCCGGACTCTCGTCGATCCTCGGGTCCGACCCGCTCGGCCGCCGCGCGGAGGTCTATGCCGCCGCGGTCCGCGCCGAGCGCGAAGGTCGCATCGCGGACGCTCGCGCCGGGTACGACTCGGCCGCGCGCCTCGTGCCCGAGATCGGCGACCACGCCGCTTGGCGCGGGGCGAGGCTCGCGGCGCGCGAAGCGGACGCGGCCGGGGCACGCTCCCGCTACGACGAGATCCTCGGACGCCATCCCGACAGCGTGTGGTACGGCGCGGCCGCGCTCGGCCGGGGGACTCTCGACCTCGACGAGCACCGACCGGGCGAGGCCCGTAAGTGGTTCGCGAAGGCGCTCGCGACCGGCGACCCGGCGATCGCCGACGACGCGCGGCTCGGCGAGGCGCGAGCGCTCGCCGCCCTCGGGCAGCATGCGCGCGCCTACGAGATCACCGAGGAGCTGCGCGGCAAGCCCGGCGCGGTCGGCGAGGGTGCGCGCAGGCTCGGCGAGACGCTCGAGAAGTACGGTGCTCCCGACCTCGGCATGTCGCCGATGGAGCACCGACTGCGCGCGGCCGCGGCACGGATCAAGGAAGGCCGCCCCGACGACGCGCTCGCGGCGCTCGGGCGCATGCCGAACCCGGGCGGCCACATGCGCTCCGAGTTCGCGCTCGTCTCGGCGAGGGCCCGCGCGAAGCAGGGATCCGTCGACGCCGCGCTCGCCGACTACGCGATCGCGGCCGAGTCGCCGAAGCCCGGGGTCGGCGGCACGGCAGCCTTCGAGCGGGCGAAACTGCTCTGGAACAAGGACCGCGACGACGAGGCGCAAGCCGACTTCGAGGGCTTCCTCGCTCGCTTTCCGCGCCACGAGAAGGCGCCCGAGGCGATGGTCGCACTCGGCAAGATCGCCGAGAGCCGCAAGGACTACGCGGGTGCGGCCGAGCGCTACGACCGCGCCGTCGCGGCCTTTCCCGGCGACGCGAACGCGGCCGACACCGGCTTCCGCGCGGGATTCGCGCGCTGGCTCGCCGGCAATCCCGCCGGTGCCGCGAAGAGCTTCGCGGCCCTCGGCGACGACCGCGACGAGGCCGTCTACTGGCGAGCCAAGTCGCTCGCCGCGGCGGGCGACAAGGCGCAGGCGCGCGTGCTGTTCGGAAAGCTCCGCGCGAAGAACGAGGGCTGGACGGCGTGGTACGTCGACCGCGAGCTCGGCTCGAGGCCGCCCGCGAAACCCGCGGTCGCACCGCTGCCGGAGCCGCCCGCCCCGCTCTCGATGCCGCCTCCCGCGGTCGGCACCGACGCGGCCGCGCACTGGACGCGCGGCGAGGTGCTGCGCTCGATCGGCGAGCGCAAGGACGCGGCGCGCGAGTACGCGGCAGTCGAGGCGAGCGCGGGGCCGCAACCGTTCCTGCTCGACGCGTACCGCGGCAGCGACGACTGGATGTCGACGATCCGGCTCGCGCGGCGGATCGAGGACTCGGGCACGCCGGTGCACCCCGGCTACTCTTACCCGCAGCCCTTCGGCGAGGAGTACGAGCGCGCGAGCCGCGAGACCGGGCTCGACCCGCTGCTGCTCTTGTCGCTGTCGCGCCAGGAGAGCCTGTTCGACGCGAACGCGCGGTCGCCGGTCGGGGCGCGCGGCGTGATGCAGCTCATGCCGACGACCGCCGCGCGCGTCGCCGGTCCGGGGGTGGACGATGCGGCCTTGTCGAACCCGGCGACCAACATCGCGATCGGCAGTCGCTACCTGCGCCAGCTGGTCGACGAGAACGACGGGCGACTCGAGCCGGCGATCGCCGCCTACAACGCGGGCCCCGGGGCGGTCGCGCGCTGGAAGCAGCGCGCCGCCGGGCGCGGCGGCGACGAGTTCGTCGAGCTCGTGAGCTACCGCGAGACCAAGGGCTACGTGAAGGCGGTGCTGCGGAACTACCGCGCCTACCGTGCGATCGCCGGGCAGTCGGCGGCACCCCCGCCGAAGCTCTGGTGAGCGGGGGCGAGGACGGGGGCGTGCGGGGCGCGGCCGGGGCAACGGGGTCGTCGGTTCCGAAGCGCGACCCGGGTGCACCGAGTGACCGGAGTTCGGACGGCGGCGCGCGCGACGGCCGTTCCGCACTCGACGAGACTCGCGTCCGCCGCCGCGGCGTGATGACGGTCGTCGTCTCGCCCGAGGGCCGCGTGCTGCTCCTGCGTCGCGCGATCCCGTTCCTGTGGGACCTGCCGGGCGGCGGGATCGAGGGCGGCGAGTCGCCCGAGCAGGCCGCCGTGCGCGAGTGCCGGGAGGAGACCGGGTACGAGGTCGAGATCGAGCGTGGCGTCGGGCGCTACCTGCACCCCTCGGTGCACGGGCCCGGGGATCAGCTCACGTTCGCGTTTCGCGGGAGCGTCGTGGGAGGCGCACCGCGGGGGATCGGGCTCGAGACGACGGGGCTTCGGTGGTGCGAGCCGTCCGCGCTGCCCCGGACGCTGGAGGGGCTGCACCGCGCGGTGATCGCGGACGCGCTCGCCGGACGAGGCGGGAGCGCGGGCGACGGGCCGCCCATCGAGCGGCGGGTCGAGTTCGCCCGGTGGAAGCTCTGGCCGGCGCGGGTCGCGTTCGCGATCGAGGACGCGGTCGAGGGGCTGCTGCGCGGGGTCGGGCGGCGGGTCGCGCCCTGAGTTTCCCGTCGGCGATTTTGGTCCTTGATCGCCCGGGCCCCTCGATGCATCGTCGAAGCCCGAAAGGAGATCTCCCTTGACCAGGACCCTGCCCCTCGCACTCGCAGCCCTGCTCTTGTCGTCTCCGACGCAAGCTGCGACGCCCGCCCAGTCGTGCGAGTCGGCGAAGCTCGGAGCCGCGTCGAAGTTCTCGGCCTGCAGGCTCAAGGCCGATTCGATCTACGCGAAGTCGGCGCAGACCGCGGCCGACCAGGCCAAGCGGGACGCTTACCGCACGAGGTGCGACGACGCGCTCGTGAAGGCTTACGCGGCCGCCGAGCTTCGCCATGGGGTGAGTTGCCCCTCGGCCGGCGACGTGGACGCGGTGATGGGTTACCTGACCCGTTGCTCGACCGATGTGACTGGCGCGACGGGCCCCCCGCCCGTCGTCCCCGTGCCCGATTACGTCGCCCAGCTCTTCGCCTGCAACGCGAGTCTCTCCATCGCTCGAGCCGGCACGGCGACGGCAGCGGACGTGGCCTCGGGCAAGACCTTCTCGAGCGGCGCAGGCCTCGGCGTCACGGGCACCGCGAATCTCAACGGGTTGCTCGAAACCGGCGAGACGACGCCCTACGGCCCCGGCAGCGACGGCGCGGTGCAGGCGGGATCCGAGCGCTCCTTCATCGACAACGGCGACGGCACCGTGACCGACCGAGGCTCCGGCCTCGTCTGGGAGAAGAAGTCCGACGACGGTTCGATCCACGACAAGGACGACCGCTACGCGTGGTGTGCAACCAGCAGCCCCACCGCCCCGCAGTGTGCCGTGGCCGGCAATCCCATGGACGGGCCGATCACGACCGTCTTCCTCGCCGCCCTGAACACCGAACCGTGCTTCGCCGGACACTGCGACTGGCGGATTCCGAACCGCACCGAACTGCTCTCGCTCCTGAACCTCCAGGCGTACGAACCCTCGACGTTCCCGGCCTTCCACGCATCCTGTTCGGAGGGCTGCACGGTCACGAGTTGCAGTTGCACGAAGCTCGGACGGTACTGGTCGTCGTCCACCTACTCGGCCAGTCCCGGCTACGCGTGGGGCGTCGACTTCTGGGACTCTTTCACCACGGC
>JAGWVP010000080.1 GCA_018970825.1 bacterium
CTTCGGTCGAACCGCGCTGTTCTTCTACGTGGTCCACTTCCAGGTGCTGCGCGCGGCGTCGGTGCTCACCGGCACCGGCAAGTCGCTCGGGATTCCGGGGACGCTCCTCGGTGCCTGCCTGCTCCTGCTCTTCATGTACCCGCTGTGCCGTTGGTACGAGCACTGGGCGGCGGGACACGACAACCTGGTCACCCGCTACCTGTGAAAGCGGGCCTCCCGACGTCCGTGACGGGCTTCGCGCTGCACCATGAACTCAGCCGGTCGCCGCCCCCGGCAGCAAAAAGTGCCCCTGTGCGCTCGCGACCGGCTTCGCGCGGTCCCGCTGCCACGCGACCGCCTGCACGTTCGCGACGCGCCGCCCGTGCTTCGTCACCGTCGCGACCGCGAACGTGTCGTGCGGGCCGGCCGAGCGCAGGTAGGCGATCGTGAGGTTGATCGGCTTCGGCAGCGAGCCGTCGGGGACGTGGCGCAGGAGTTCCAGGATCGCGGCGGTCTCGAGGAAGGCGCCGATCGCGCCGCCGTGGATCGCGGGCAGGCTCGGGTTGCCGACGATGTGCTGCGCGAAGCCGAGCCGCGAGACCATCGCGCCGCCGTCGGCCTCCTCCACCGTGATCCCGAGGAAGCCCGCGTAGGGAATGCCCGCGAGTAGGGCGCGGACGCGATCGACCGGCAGCAGCTCGCCGCGCGGTCCGTCGCTCACGAGCGCCCCCGCGTTCCCTCGCCGCCCGCGGTCGTGTCGGGCGCGGCGCCCGAGGCCGGGCCGGCTGCGCCAGGCCCGCCCGCGGGTCCGTAGGCCGGGCCGAGCATCATCGTCATCGCGGTGGTCGCGATCGGGTCGTTCGGGTCGTCGTGGTAGGCGGCACCGCGCACGAACGCGACGTTGCGCCCGACCTTGTAGCAGTGCGTCCACGCGATCACGTCGCGACCGGGCGCCGCGGGCTTCATGTAGTCGATCCGCAGGTCGAGCGTCGCGATCGCGCGCATGTCGGGCAGCGCGGTCGCGACCGAGACGCCCGCGCAGTTGTCGAGCACGGTCGTGACGACGCCGCCGTGGAGCACGCCGGTCGCGGCATTGCCGACGAGCTTCTCGTTCCACGGCACCTTGAGCCAGGTCTGGCCGGGCTTCGCGTCGACCACGACGAGTCCGAGCGCGGCCGAGTGCGGCACGTAGTCGACCAGCATGTTCTTGCTGGCCTCGACGGCGTCGAGGAGACGGCTCATGAACTCGCGAGGTAGCAGCGGGCGGGCCGGCGAGGCAACGACGGGCTGGGGCGGGAGCACCCTGTTCGGGATCGATGCCGAGAACCGCGAAGCGGATCGTCGCCGCCGGCCGGCGACGCGGGAACGACTCCACTCGCTCCCACCGTGCGCCGGCCACGGGCGCTCACGAGCCCGTCTCGCGCCGCATTCGTTGACGGGTGCTCCGCTCGCCGATTACCGTCCCGGCATGCAGCGCCCTTCGTGGAACACGCCTCGCCCGTCCACGAGGGACGTCCGCTCGAGATCCGGAGACCCGCTCGCCGGTCGGCGCGACAACCGTCGCCGCCCTCGCCCTCGAACCCACGTGCACCCGCTTCGTCCATGACCGCGCCGGCCGTTGGAGCGTCGTCGCCCGGGCTTCTCGCTCGTCGCCGCCTTCGCGCATGGATCCTGCGCCGTGGCGAACGGGGCGGATGGCGTGGCCGCCGCTTGCCGGGCGCGCTCGCCCGGGTGGGACGTCGGTGGTCGGGCGCGGCCGAGTGCCTGCAGCTTGCCGGTCTCGTGCATCTCGGGGCGGGACGCGCGGCCGAGGCGGTGCCGCTGTTCGACGAGGCGGTCGCGCGCGGACTCGGCGGCTGGTCCTCGCTGCACTTCGATCTCGGCCGGGCGCTCATGGCGTGCGGCGACCTTCCGCGCGCGGAGGCGGAGTTCCGCGAATCCTGCCGCCTGGCCGGAAACGCGGCCTGGGCACGCTACGGCCTCGAGCGGTGTCGGGTCATGGTGGGACTGGCGGAGGACGTCTCTCGGTGCGTCGACGAGACGGACGCGGTCGAGGCGGTCGAGCCCGGGAGCGGCCCGCGGTTTGGAGAGAATCTTCGACACGTGATTCCGGTACTCCCGAATCGGCAGGTGGACGCGTTGCGCGCCGTCGTCGAGCGTCGGCCCCGAGCGATGAACGCCCGGATGTTCCTCGCGCACGTCGAGGCGGAGCGGGGAAGGGTGTCCGAGGGGGTCGCCCTTCTCTCCGAGGTCGCGCGTCACCGCTGGCCGCAGTTGGCGTCCCGGGCCGGGATGGGTGCCGCTCCCCGCTTCCTGATCCTCGGGCAGGCCAAGGCAGGGACGAGTTCGCTCTTCAAGTATCTCTGTGCGCACCCGCAGGTCGTGGCTCCGCTCGTCAAGGAGACCCATTTCTGGTCGCTGCACCATCGCTACGGATCGGACTGGTACCGGGCCCTCTTCCCGCCCTTGCCGCCCGACGCCGGGCTGATCACCGGAGAGGCCTCGCCGAGCTACCTGGCGGATGCGGACGCGCCACGGCGGATCGCCGACCAGTTGCCGGAGGCCCGCCTGATCGTCCTGCTCCGGGATCCGGTGGAGCGGGCCTACTCGCACTTCCGGATGAACGAGCGCGTCGGGCTCGAGCGCGAGTCGCTCGAAGACGTCGTCGCGCGGGAACTGGACCTCGCTCCGACCTGTCCGCTCGAGCCCGGCGAGATTCCGGGTGGCTACCTGACGGAGAGTGCAGCGCTGCCGCACCTGAAGCGGTGGCTGGCGCACGTGCCGTCGGAGCGACTGCTGATCCTGCGGAGCCGCGACCTGGCCGGGGATCTGCCCGGTGTGATGGCGCTGGTCTGCCGACACCTGGGTCTCGCGCCGTTCGTGCCACCCGACCCGCAACGGCACAACGTGGGGAGCTATCCGCCGATGCCGGAGGCGCTCGAGCGGCGACTTCGATCGTGGTTCGCCGAGCACGAACGGGCCCTCGCGGCCTTCCTCGCCGGCGCTCCCGGGGCACGGCCTTGACGGCCCGCGGGCAACACGGCGCTGGCGCGATCTCGCCCCGGGGGGCAGACGTCGTCCCACCGCCCCGGCCCTCCCGCGGGGCCGCCCGCGAAAGGAGACTCCGATGCAGGTCGTGATCCCCCTGTTCCCGCGATTCACCGCCCTCGACGGCATCGGACCCTACGAGGTGCTGCAGCGCATCCCGTCGATCGACGTGACGTTCATCGCGGCCCGGCGCGGCGAGGTCCGCAGCGAGAACGGTCTGCTCGGCATCACCGCCGACGGCACCTTCGAGGAGTTCCCGCGGCCCGACGTGATCGTCTTCCCCGGCGGCGTGGGCACCCGCGCCCTGCAGAACGACCGGCAGGTCGTCGAGTGGGTGAAGGCCGCGCACGCCACGACGACCTACACCACGTCGGTCTGCACCGGATCGCTCGTGCTGGGCGCCGCCGGTCTCCTCGACGGTCTCACCGCCACCACCCACTGGGCGTGCTACGCCGAACTCGAGGCCCACGGCGCCACCGCGGTCCCCGATCGCGTGGTGGAGCACTTGGACCGGCGGATCATCACCGCCGCGGGCGTCAGCAGCGGCATCGACATGGCCCTGCGCCTCGTCGAGCTGCTCGTCGACACCACCGCCGCCGAGGCGAGCCAGCTCATGATCGAGTACGACCCGAAGCCGCCTTTCGCCTGCGGAAGCGTGGCGAGCGCCACGGCGTCGGGCCGGGCCGACGCGGTGATGGCGAGGATCCTCGAGTACGCCCGGCAACGCCAGTAGCGCGGGTGCCGGCAGTCGAGTGAAGAAGGGACCGGTCGAGGTGCGCGCAGCGCGGTCGGGAACGACGAGGCACGGGAGATCTGCATGAGCGTCGGATTGCTCGCGTGGCTCGACGACGTCGCGGGGCTCGCGCAGATGGCGGCGGCCTCGATCGACGACGTCGTCGGGCAGGCGGCGGAGGCCGGGGTCAAGGCCGCCGGCGTGGTGATCGACGACGGGGCGGTGACGCCGCGCTACGTCGTCGGCTTCTCGGCGGAGCGCGAGCTGCCGATCATCGGCCGGATCGCGCTCGGGTCCCTGCGCAACAAGCTCCTGATCCTGCTGCCGGCGGCGCTTCTGCTCGGGCTCTTCGCGCCCTGGGCGATCACGCCGCTACTCATGATCGGGGGCGTCTACCTCTGCTACGAAGGCACCGAGAAGGTCTTGGAGCTCTTCGCGCCAAACGCGGCCCACGCCCACGAAGCGGCGAGCCGTCCCGCGCACGGAGACGCCGAGGCGATCGAAGACGAGAAGGTCGCGCGCGCGATCGAGACCGACCTCATCCTGTCCGCGGAGATCATGGCGATCACGCTGGCGAGCCTGCCACCGGGAGGCTTCTGGATGCGCGCGGCCGTGCTCGCGCTGGTCGGGCTCGGCATCACGCTGCTGGTGTACGGTGCGGTCGCGGCGATCGTGAAGGCCGACGACGTCGGCGTCCATCTCGCGCGCAACACCTCTCCCTCCCTCGGCGGACGGATCTCGCGCGCCATGGGCCGGCTGCTCGTGCGCGGCATGCCCGTCTTCCTGCGGATCCTCGCCGCGATCGGCACCGCCGCGATGATCTGGGTCGGAGGCGGGATCGTCGTGCACGGGCTCGCGGAGTTCGGACTCGAAGCCGTCGCGCACGCGATCCACGCCGCGTCGCACGCGGCCGCCACCGCGCTGCCGGCCCTGGGCGGCCTCGTCGGGTGGCTCGCCGGGTCGGTCGGCGCGGCTCTCGTCGGTCTCGCGGTCGGTGCCGTCGCGATTCCCCTCGCCGGCGTCGTGCGGGGGCCGCTCGCGCTCCTTCGCCGCCGCGCTGGCTGAACGCGCGGACCCGCTCGGGTACCCGCCGTGCCCGGTCCGAGGTGCCCGGTTTGACGCCTCCCCGGGGTCTCTCCTATCCGGAGGGAGTCGGTCCGGGAAGCGCTCACGCCCCGCCCGATCCGCCCGCCCCGGCGCGGGCGTCCGCCTCGCCGATTCCACCCGAACCCTGCCGTCGAGAGACGCGAAGGAGAGCACCGTGCGCACCGAGCTCTGCAAGAGACTGGGCATCGACCTCCCGATCTTCGCCTTCACCCACTGCCGCGACGTGGTGGTCGCCGTCAGCAAGGCCGGTGGCTTCGGCGTGCTCGGCGTCGTCGGCTTCAGCCCGGAGCAACTCGAGGTCGAACTCAAGTGGATCGACGAGCGCATCGGCGACCGCCCCTACGGCATCGACGTCGTCATCCCCGGCAAGTACGAGGGCATGGGCGAGCTCGACCCCGCGAAGCTCGAGGAGATGCTGCAGGCGGCGATCCCCGAGCAGCACCGCAAGTTCGTGAAGAAGGTGCTGGCCGACGCCGGCGTGCCCGAGCTGCCCGAGGACGAGAAGCCGCGCGAGCTGCTCGGCTGGACGGCGGCGACCGCGACGCCGCAGCTCGAGATCGCGCTCGCCCATCCGAAGGTGAAGCTGATCGCGAACGCGCTCGGTACCCCGCCGTCCGACGTGATCGAGTGGATCCACCGCGAGGGGCGGCTGGTCGCCGCCCTCTGCGGCTCGGGCAAGCAGGCGCTCGCGCACAAGAACGCCGGCGTCGACATCGTGATCGCGCAGGGCACCGAGGGCGGCGGCCACACCGGCGAGATCGGCTCGATGGTGCTGTGGCCCGAGGTCATCGAGGCTGTCTCGCCGACGCCGGTCCTCGCGGCGGGCGGCATCGGGACCGGGCGCCAGATCGCGGCCGCGCTCGCGATGGGTGCCCAGGGCGTCTGGACCGGCTCGCTGTGGCTCGCGGTGCAGGAAGCCGACGCGCCGCCGGCCCAGAAGGAGGCGTACTTCGCGGCGACGAGCCGCGACACCGTGCGCTCGCGCTCCTTCACCGGCAAGCCGTGCCGCATGCTGCGCAACGAGTGGACGCAGGCCTGGGAGGGACCCGAGTCCCCGGGCCCGCTCGGCATGCCGCTCCAGTTCATGGTGACCTCCGAGGCCGTGTCGCGCGGCCATCGCTACGCCGACAAGGCGAAGAAGGTCATGTTCAACCCGATCGGCCAGATCGTCGGCCGGATCGACGAGTCGCGCGCCGTGAAGGACGTCGTGCAGACGCTCGTGCAGGACTACCTCGACGCGGTCGAGCGCCTGCAGGCGGTGACCGCCGCGGAGTGAGCGGCGCGATCAGCGCGCCGCTCGTCGGGCCGCCTGCACGCTTCGCGCGATCTCGCGGAGGTGCGAGTCCCAGGTACCGCAGCACCCGCCGAAGATGTCGAGGTGGGGATGGCGCCTCGCGATCTCCGCCATGCGACGGCCGAGGTCGACGGGATCGCCCGACTCCAGGTGGCCGAGCGAGCAGAGCGACACCTTGTCCATCGAGGCTGCGTTCGGGCGCAGGCACCGGACCCGCTCGAACCACTCGCCGGGCTCGATCGCCGGCAGGAACTCGAGCGGGTGCGAGCAGTTGATGCCGTAGAAGGCGGGTCGCGCGTCCCCGGCGAGTTCGTCGACCGCGAGCACGGCTTCGCGCAGCGTCGGGCCCGACTGGAGGCGGTGGGTCGCGTCGAGCGTGAAGGAGATCGACACCGGGAGCCCTGCCGCCGCGCCGGCACGGGCCACGCCGACCGCCTCGGGCACGCCGTTGAACGTCATCGCTTCGGCGAGGTCGACGCCTGCCCGGACGAGGTTCGCCATCTGCACCGCGTGGTACTCCTGCGCGCTCTCGGCGGTGATCGTCTCGTTGCGCGAGTACGCGTCGCCGCGGGGGCCGACGATCCCGGCATAGTAGAGGGCGGGGACACGGCCCCGGTAGGGCTCGGCCACCTCCCGCAGGAAGTCGATCGCCCGCACCTGCGCCGCGGCGAGTGCCTCGGGCGGGTAGCCGACGAGGCCCGCCCAGTCGGGGCTCGCTCGGTAGTCGAGCCCGCCGAGCAGGACGCCGCAGCCCTGCTCGACCGCGACGTCGAGCACGGCGCCGTACATCTCGTGCAGCCGGGCGACCCCCGCGGGGTCGTCGAGCAGCGGGAACATCGCGAACTCCGGGAGCTCGAGGCCGTGCTTGTACATGACCTCGGTCTCCTGGCCGCCTTCGGTCAGGTAGAGGAGGCCGCTCTGCCTCGGCGGGAACGACGTCTTCACGGTGCAGGCTCTCCGTCGTCGCGCACCGCGATGGTCGCGGCGCGGTCTCGGGGTTCGTCGGCTCGACGGTCCTAGACCGTATCCCCGGGACGGCCAACATGGGCGCCCGTGCCCGGCCCGGGGCCCGCGTTGTCGCGCGCTTCCGCGCAAGACTATCCTGCGGCGGGTGAGGCGCCGATCCCGTCACGACCGCAGGGGACACCGACTTTCCGGGAAGCCCGGTCCGTCCGCCGCATCGCCGGGTCCGCGTTCCGTCGGCACGACGGCCCGCCGATCCGGTCCTCGTCCTCGAGAGGCCTCGCGGCGCGGGAATCGATGAACGCGTTCCGCCCGGGCCAGCTCTGGACGAGCGGCGCCGAGCCCGAACTCGGCCTCGGGCTCGTGGTCGCCGTCGACGCGCGCTCGGTCGAGGTCGCGTTCGACGCCGCGGACTGCCGTCGTCGCTACGCCTGTTCGACCGCTCCTCTCGTGCGTGTAGCCTTCGCGCCCGGCGACGCGATCCTTGCACGCGACGGATCGAGTCTCGTCGTACGCCGCGTCGAGGAGGTGGCCGGCCTGCTCGTCTACTCGGACGGCGACCGGCGCCTCGCCGAGTCCGAGGTCGCCCCGAGGCAAGGTGCACCTGGGCCGCTCGATCGCCTGCGTCGCGGCGAGTCCGATCCAACGGCGCTCTTCGATCTCCGCCAGGAGGCCTTCGCGCACCGCCATCGTCTCGCGCGATCGCCGGTCCGGGGGCTCGTCGGCGCCCGCATCCGTCTCCTTCCCCACCAGCTCTTCATCGCGGCCGAGGTCGCGGAACGGGATGCGCCGCGCGTGCTGCTCGCCGACGAGGTCGGGCTCGGCAAGACGATCGAGGCGGGGCTCGTCGCGAGCCGGCTGATCGCGACCGGTCGCGTCGAGCGCGTTCTCGTCGCGACGCCGGAGCACCTGGTGCACCAGTGGTTCGTCGAGCTGCTGCGCCGGTTCAACCTGCGCTTTCGGATCTTCGACGAGGAGCGCTGCGCCGCGGCCGAGTCGGCGAGCGGCGGCAATCCCTTCCAGGACGAGCAGCTCGTCCTCTGCGGACTGCCGCTTCTCGCGGGATCCGGCGGCCGCGGGGCGCAGGCCGTCGCCGCCGGCTGGGACCTGCTCGTCGTCGACGAGGTGCACCACCTCTCGTGGGCGCCCGGAAAGCCGAGCCCGGGCTACGCCGCGGTGGCCGCGCTCGCACGGAGCGCGGCGGGCGTTCTCCTGCTCTCGGGCACGCCGTCGCGTCGCGGCGAGCAGTCGCACTTCGCGCGACTGCACCTGCTCGACCCGGTGCGACACCCGGACTGGGAGTCGCACCTGGCCGAGGCTTCCCGGGAGGAGGAGGCCGCACGACTCGTCGCGCGCGCCGCCGCCGCGGAGTCCGTTCCCGACGACGGGTCGCTCGTCCTCGACGGGGGCGATCGCGAGGCGGAGGCGATCGCCCTCGACCGTTTCGGGCCCGGGCGCGCCCTCTTCCGCAACACGCGTGCCTCGGTCGGCGGGTTCCCGCGCCGCGTCGCGCGGCCCGCGCCGCTCGATGCGACCGGCATCGACCCGCAGGTGCTCGACGCGATCGCGCGGGAGGTGGCGTCGGACCCGTCGGCCCGGGGCGCGCAGGACGCGGCTTCCCGGGTCGACGGGGCGATCGCCGTCGTGCCGGGGGACCCGCGCGTCCGTTGGCTCGCCGGGCTGATCCGCCGCATCGCGCCCGCGAAGATCCTCGTCATCGCCCGCACCGCGGACCAGGTGCTCTCGCTCGCCGACGCCCTCGAGCGCGAGATTTCGGTGAAGCGCGCGGTCTTCCACGAGGGCATGACGCTCGTCCAGCGGGACCGGCAGGCGGCCTGGTTCGCCGAGCCCGACGGGGCGCGCGTGCTGCTCTCCTCGGAGATCGGCGGCGAGGGCCGCAACTTCCAGTTCGCGCACCACCTCGTGCTCTTCGATCTGCCGCTCGACCCCGAGCAGCTCGAGCAGCGCATCGGGCGTCTCGACCGGATCGGTCAGGAACACGACGTCGAGATCCACGTGCCGTTCGTCGTCGGCAGCGCACACGAGGTGCTGCAGCGCTGGTACGCGGAGGGGCTCGGCGCGTTCGAGCGCCCCGCGCCCGACGGCAACTGCTTTCTGGAGGTCTTCGGATCGCGTCTCGCCGAGCTCGCGATCGCGCGCCACCGGGTGGTCGCGGACGCGCGTGGCGCACACGAGGAAGCGGTCGAGCGGCTCGTCCAGGAGACGCACGCGATGCGCGACGAGGTGGCGGCTCGGCATGCGGCGGGTCGGGACCGGTTGCTCGAGCGCGCGTCCTTCCGTCGCGCCGAGGCCGCCTCGATCGTCGGCGCGATCGCAGCACGGGACGCCGACCCCGTGCTGCGCGAATTCCTCGAGCGCGCCTTCGACCACGCGAGCGTCGAGGTCGAGGACCTCG
>JAGWVP010000081.1 GCA_018970825.1 bacterium
GGCCGGAAACGTCCAGGTCGCCGAGACCGCGGGCACGGCGATCTTCTGGTCCCGCTCGTCGTCGAGGAACGGGTCTTCGTACTGGCGCGGGTTCAGGAGATCGTTCGGGCGGTTCGCGTCGAGTCGCCCCCAGAAGAACTTCTGGTTTCCCACCTTGAGCGCGGCCTCGGCGCCGCGCCACTCGACGAAGGCGTCGTCGAGCTCGAGCGACGGTGCGAGGTTCTGGAACGTCCGGTCGAAGTCGAAGGCGCCGACGCGGGGATCGACCGGCGGCCCGCCCGCACGACCGGTCGTCGAGAGCCGCCAGCGCCAGCCGGGTGCGACCTTCTGCTCGGCCCACAGGTCGAGACGGGCGATCGGATCCTGCGAGGGAGTGTCGCCGTTCCAGCGCACGATGCCGGAGCCCTCGAGCCGTCCCCCGAGGCCGAGCGGCCCCGCGGCCGATCGCCCCGGCGACGGCATGGCGAGGAGCAGGCTCGCGAGCAGGAGCGCCACCCCGACCGCGCCCGGGTGCGCGCGCGCGCACCCGCGACGCCGCGACGCGCGGTCGGCGGACTGGATCCGCGACCCGAGGGTCGCGCTCGCGCGGTGCGCCTGCATGGGCGCCGACCGCTAGCACGACCCGGCCGTCCCGGGGGAGCGGCCCCGGGATGCAGGAGGGGCAAGGAGATCGCGGACCCTCCGCGCCGAGGAGCGATCGCTTGTCGCGGTCCCCGGGTGCGGCTAGCGTCCGGACATGACGACGAGGCGGAGATTCCTGCACGTCGCCGCGGCCGCCTCGGCCGTGGCCTGGCTCCTGCCGCGGGTTTCGACGGCGGAGGATCTCCCGGCCGACGTGCAGCGGGACCTCCGCGAGTCCAAGGAAATCCTCGTCGCGACGCGCCGCAAGACCGGCACGCGCAGCACGATCGCGCCCATCTGGTTCTGGTACGACGGCGGCGACGAACTCTTCTTCACGACCTCGCCGAAGAGCTGGAAGGCGCGCCGCCTGAAGCGGGGCAGCCCCCTGTACGTCTGGGTCGGCAGCGAACGCGGCCCCTTCCTCGTCGGCACGGCGGAGCCGGTCACCGACGCGGCGACCGTCGCCCGCATGGGCGAAGCCTACGCGCGCAAGTACTGGATCGCGTGGGTCGGTTTCTTCCGCCCGCGCCCCGAGCGCGTCGCCGACGGCCGCACGGTCGCGTACCGCGTGAAGCTCGCGCCCGGCACGCCCCCGCCGCCGCCCGCCTGACCCGACTCAGCGACCGGTGAAGCGAGGCGTCCGCTTCGCGGCGAAGGCGGCCTGGCCCTCGGCGAAGTCCGCGCTGCCGAGCGCCTCGTTGCGGAGATCGGTGAACCTCGCGACCTCCCCGGGGGAGAAACCTCCGCGCGCGGCGAGCAGCCCGAGCATCTGCTTGGTCGAGCGCAGCGTGCGCGGTGCGAGCGAGGCGACGTCGTTCGCGAGGGCGAGTACCGAGGCCTCGAGTTCCTCCGCGGGGTGGAGCCCGTTCAGGAGGCCCAGGTCGTGCGCGCGCTCCGCCGACACCGGGCGTGCCGTGAGCAGGAGTTCCGACACCAGCGTCCGGCTGCTGCGCGAGGCGAGTCGCGCCACGCCCTCCGCGTCGTAGACCACCGACAGCCTGCCGGCCGGGACGGCGAAGCGGGCGCGGGTCTCGGCGAAGCGAAGGTCGCAGGCGGCGAGCAGCTCGACCGCCGCCCCCCAAGCGCCCCCGAACACGAGCGCAAGCACGGGGTAGGGAAACTCCTCGACCGCCCGCATCGCGCGGCCGAGCGGATGGCGCGAGGCCTCCTCCCCGGACCCGCCGCGGATCGCGCCGATGTCGTAGCCCGACGAGAAGATCGCGTGGCCCTCGCCGCGCAGGACCACCGCGCGGACGCCTTCGCCGGCGAGGCGCCCGAACGCCGCCTCGAGCCCGAACAGGATGTCGGGGTGCAGCGCGTTGCGCTTGCTCGGGTTCGAGATGGACAGGACGGCGACTTCGCCGCGCCGCTCCTCGAGCAGTCGCGGGCCTCCCGTCGGTCCGTCGTGCACGACGCTCACGGCCACGCGAGCGTCGCGGTGCCGATCACGAGCCGGTCGCCGTCGACGCTCTCCATCCAGAGGTCGCATTCGAGGGTTCGGGCCTCCTCGTCCTTGCCGGTCACCGTCGCCTGCACGAGCGCGGTCGAGCCTGCGAGCACCACGCCGCGGAAGGTCGTCCCGAGGCGGGCGAGCCGCGCGCCGCGCGCCCAGGCGAGAAGCTCGCGCGCGAGGACCGCGAGCGACATGTTCCCGGGCGCGATCTGGCCGGGCAGCCCCTCGGCGCGGGCTCCCTCCTCGTCGGTGAAGCGCGGGAACGGCATGCCGAGGAAGCGGGCGTGCCCGGAGACGAGGTCGCGCCCGATCTCGACCTCCACCGGCGGCATCTCGTCGCCGACGTCGAGCGTCTCGAAGTCCGGGGCGCTCACGACTCGCTCCCGCCGCCGGAGGATCGCCCGCGCTGCATCATCCGCGAGTCGACGTTCGCGACCAGTTCTCCGCGCTGGTTGCGGAGTTCCTGCCGGTAGACCACGAACCACATCGACCCGCTGCGGCCGGTCTTCTCGTAGAGGTCGACGATCGAGGAACTCGCGGTGATCGAGTCGCCCGGTCGGATCGGCGCGTGGAAGTCGATGTCCTTGCCGGCGTCGAAGCCGCCCGCCGTCATCTCCCGCGCGACGACGTCGGGCATGTGCTTTCCGCCGCGGAGCTTCACCACGTAGGTCGGGAACGCGACGAGCCCGCCCCAGGGGCCCGCCTTCGCGGCCTCGGGGTCGGTCCAGGCCGGATCGTCGATGCCGAGGCTCCGGGCATAGGCGACGATCTCCTCGGCGGAGACCGGCGGGTAGACGTGGCGGTCGTACTCCTGTCCGAGCACGGAGCGCGGGATGTCGGCGAAGGACATGCCGACGGGTGTAGCGACCGACGCCCGGCGCTGCACGGGTCGCAGGGGGCGAGACCGCCCCCGCGGGCAGCCGCACGGCCCCGGCGGCCGTCAGGCTCGGTCGGGGCCGGACTCGACGATCTCGCGCAGCAGTCGCTTGTTCACCTTCCCGCTCGGCGTCCTCGGGAACGACTCGAGGACGCGGAGGCGCTCCGGGAGCTTCTGCGTCGCGAGACGCGCGGCGCGGAGAAAGGAGACCACGTCGTCGAGGCGCGGATGCGGCGAGCCGTCGCGCATCAGCAGGCAGGCGCAGGCTCTCTCGCCCGTCTCCGGGTCCGAGACCGGCACGATCGCCGCCTCGACGAGCCCCGGCCAACCGGCGAGCAGGTCCTCGATCTCTCGCGCGCTGATCTTCTCGCCCTTGCGGACGACGACGTCCTTCAGCCGGCCGGTGACGCGCAGGTAGCCGTCCGCGTCGAGCACGCCGAGGTCGCCGGTGCGCAGGAAATCCAGGTCGTCGAAGCTCTCGGCGTCGAGCGCGGCGTCGACCCAGCCGAGGAAGCACTCCGGACCGCGCGCGCGGATCTCGCCCTCCTCGCCCGGCGCGAGCGGGCGGCCGCCCTCGTCGCAGATCCGGATCTCGACGCCCGCGAGCGCCCGGCCCTCGGTGTCGCGGCCGCGGGCGGCCGCGTCGTCGGCGGTCGTCGTCGCGATCGTCGGGAACTCCGAGGATCCGTAGACGCGCTTGGCGACCATCGCCGGGAGGAGCTCGCCCGCGCGACGAAGGAGATCGGGGGGCACGCTCGCGCCTCCGCAGGAGAAGAGCCGCAGGCTCCCGAGGTCGCACCGGGCGACGTCGGGGTGCGCGAGCATCTCCTGCAGGAAGGTCGGCGCGCCGACCATGTAGGTCGCACGTCGCCGCTCGATCTCGCGGAGACCCGCGGCCGCGTCCCATCGCTCCATGAGCACCGCGCTCGTCCCGAGCAGCGCGGGTCCGAGGATGCCGTGCACGATGCCGGAGACGTGCCCGAGCGGCGACGGCATGAGCACGCGGTCGGCCGGGCCGAGCCCGTGGGCATCGACCAGGCTCGCGAGTTCGGCGACGAGCGTCTCGTGGAGGTGCAGCGCTCCCCTGGGCGCCGCGGTCGAGCCCGAGGTCCAGACGATCGCGGCGAGGCTCTCGGGTGCGACTTCCGGCAGCGAGGAGGCGGGCGAAGACCGCAGCAGGTCCGAGGCGTCGAGGACGCCGCCGGCGGGCGGCTGCGAGGGACGCACCGCGACCACGACCGGAGGGGGCCCGCCCGCGTCCGCCGCGGCCGCCTGCACGAGGGCCACGTGGTCGACGCCGCGCAGCGACGCGGGCACGAAGGCGACCCGCGGCCGGGAGGTCCGGAGCACGTGCGCGACCTCGCGCTCGCGCAGGATCGGCACGATCGGGATCGCGTGGCCGCCGACCAGCGCCGTCGCGAGGAACACCGTCGCGGCCTCCCACCAGTTCGGAAGCTGCGAGGCGACGCCGTCGCCGGCTTCGACTCCGAGCGCGCGCAGCGCCGCGGCCATCCGGAGCGTGCGGTCGAGCAGTTCCGCGAAGGTGATCTCCAGTTCGCCGTCGACGAGGGCGACCGCGGATCCCCGCGTCGCGCAGGTCTCGAGCCAGCACGCCCCGATCGAGCGCCCCCGCCACGCGCCCCGCGGCCGGAGGCTCGCGGCGCGCCGCGCGACGCGCACCGGATCCGCCGCCACGCGGTGCGTCATCGCGCTGCTTCCCGGTTCGACGAGGTCCGCCCTTCCACCGCGTCGCGGACGTGATCGTCGGAGCGTCTCATCGGCGTGCGGGGCGCGCGCGGGCGCGTCGTCGTCGCATCGCTCATAGGGCTTCGCAGGTCCCCGGATCAAGGCGACGCGCGCCGGGAGCCGCGGTTGACACGATTTTCGGGGCGACCCTATAAGCGGCGATCTCGCGGCGGAGTCCGGACCCGGTCTGCCGTCCCCCAACCGAGCGAACCGCATGCACGGACCATTTCCACCGAACCGGCGGGCCAACTCGCAGCGCCCGGCGGTCCGGTTCGGGCTCGCCTTCGCGGTGCTCCTCGCGCTCGGAGCCCGGACCGGCACGGCCCGCGCCGACGGCTCGGAGCCGGCGGGGCAGGGGGCCCACGTGGTGGAGAATCTCTACGGGGCGAAGCTCCTCGACGACGATCACGCGGTGATCGTGGGAGCGTTCGGCGCCGTCTTCCGCACCGCCGACGGGGGGCGCACCTGGCAGGCGGCCGAGGTGCCGACCCGCGAGTACCTGTTCGCGGTCGATTTCGACGGGCCGCGCGACGGCATCGCGGTCGGCAAGGCCGGTGCGATCGTCACCACCGCCGACGGCGGGGCGACCTGGACGCGGCGCGATGCCGGCACGGACCGAAACCTCTTCTCGGTCGCCTTCTCGTCGCCGAAGCACGCGTGGGCGGTCGGCGACTGGGGCACCGTCCTCGAGTCCGCCGACGGCGGGGCGACCTGGACGAACCGGTCGCTCAAGGACGACGTGGTGCTCACGTCCCAGAGCTGGCCCGACGCGACCCACGGATTCGTCGCCGGGGAGTTCGGCACCGTCCAGCGGACCGAGGACGGCGGGGCCACCTGGACCAAGATGACGACCGGGACCGACAAGACGCTCTTCGGGATCGCGTTTCCGACCGCCGAGAAGGGCTGGGCCGTCGGCATCGACGGACTCGTCCTGCGCACGACCGACGGCGGGACGACCTGGAACCTGCAGCGCGGGCGCATGGGCATCGAGTCGCTCGAGGCGCTCGGCTTCATGGAGGCGCTCCGCAACCCGAGCCTCTACGACGTCCGCTTCGCGGGTCCACGGGGCTACGTCGTCGGCGACATCGGCACGGTTCTCGTGAGCGACGACGCCGGCGAGAGCTGGAAGGAGAAGAAACTCCCGACCGGGCGCGACATGAACTGGCTGCGTGGACTCTCGGTCTCGCCCGGCGGGCGCGCGCTGGTCGTCGGGTCGAACGGCCTCGCGTCCTTCGGTCGCGACGGGGACTTCGTCGGGAAGGAGGCGCGTCCGTGATCCCGAGGCGGTGGATCGAGGCCTACCTCTTCTTCCTGCTGCGCCACAAGTACGCCGTCTCGGCGATCATCACCGTGCTCACGGGCTTCTTCGTCTACTACATGTCGGCCCACATGTCGGTGACGACGAACTTCTTCGACCTCTACCCGCCCGGCCATCCCTACATCCAGCTCTACACGAAGTACCGCTCGATGTTCGGCACGGCGAACGTGCTCCAGATGGTGGTCGAGAAGCCGAACGGCACGATCTTCGACGATCCGTCGACGCTCAAGAAGGTCGACGACATCACGGTCAAGCTCCTCCACGACGTGCCCGGCGTGAACGGCGAGCAGGTCCTGTCGCTCACCCACCCGAAGCTCAAGACGACGCTCACGGCCGGCACCGGGATCAAGGTGGTGCCGCTCACCTACCCGAGGCTGCCGGAGAACGCGGAAGACCTCGAGTTCATGAAGATGAAGGTCTCGACGACGGAGGGCGTGCGCGGGCTCTTCGTCTCCCCGGACGACAAGGCGACGATGATCGTCGCCGGCTTCTGGGAGGAGTACTTCGACCTCGAGGGCATGCTCGCGCAACTCGAGCAGATCGTGAAGAAGGAGCAGGTCGTCGACGCGAACGGCGGCTGCGACGGGCTGCCGAACCCGAAGGACTGCACGAAGATCTACGTGACCGGCTTCCCGGTCCTCTACGGCTACTTCCTCTCGATGAAGAAGCCGATGCTGTGGGTGCTCTTCGCGAGCATCGGCACCATGATCGCGATCCTCTGGTTCGAGTTCCGCAGCTGGCAGGGCGTCGTCATCCCGATCGTCTCCGGCGCACTGAGCGCGATCTGGGGGCTCGGGTTCGGCGGGCTCTGGGGCTACCACCTCGACCCGCTCGTGCTGGTGGTCCCGCTCCTGCTCTCGGCGCGCGCGCACTCCCACTCGGTGCAGTCGATGGAGCGCTTCCACGAGGAGTACGAGAAGCTCGGCGACAAGCACGAGGCGATCGTCAAGTCCTACACCGAGATCTACGCGCCCGCGATGGTGTCGATCGCCGCCGACTCGCTCGCGATCCTGACGCTCATCGTCGCGCGCATCCCGATCATCCAGAACCTCGCGGTGCTCTGCACCTTCTGGATCCTGTCGATCTTCGTGTCGGTGGTGACGCTCCACCCGATCATCCTCGACTTCATCCCGCCGCCGAAGCACCTCGCGACCCACCACGAGAAGGGGCTGTTCGCGCGCGGCTACGAGCGGTTCGAGCGCTTCCTGGTCTGGCTGTCGACGGGGAACCGCCGCATCGGCATGGCGATCTCGCTCGTGCTCATGCTCGCCTTCGGTCTCTACTTCTCGCGGCTCGTGAAACCGGGCGACGCGACTCCCGGCGCGGCCCTGCTCTACCCCGACCACCCGCACAACGTCGCCTTTCGCAAGGTGAACGAGAACTTCATCGGGGCCTCCCAGCTCGTCATCATCGCCGAGGGCAAGAAGCCCGAGGCGCTGAAGGACGCGAAGACGCTGAACCAGCTCGACGAGTTCGCCCGCTACATGAAGCAGGCCGACGAGACCGGGGCGGTGGGCGGCACCGTGTCCGCGACGACCATGCTGAAGCGCATCTTCCGCACCTTCCACGAGGGCGACCCCAAGTGGGAGGTCCTGCCGGCCTCGACCGAGCACGTCGGGCAGCTCTTCTTCCTGCTGACGTCGAACACGGCCCGCGGCGAGATGGACCGGTTCTTCGACATGGGGATGACGAACGCGACGCTCACGATCTTCTACAAGGACTACAACCACGAGGTCATCCGGAACTCGATCGCGAAGGCGAAGGAGTTCATCGCGACGCGGACCTCCCCGGACGACTCGGTCCGCTACCTCCTCGCGGGCGGCCTGCTCGGCATCCTCGCCGCGACGAACGAGGAGGTCGAGTGGTCCTACCGGGTGAACCTGATCCTCATCCTGATCACGATCTTCCTGCTCTCGTACCTGACCTACGTCTCGGTCCTGGGGGCGTTCATCGTGATGCTGCCCTCGCTGATCGCGCAGCCGTTGTCCGAGGCGATGATGTATTTCCTCGACATCGACTTCAACATCAACTCGCTGCCGGTCGCGGCGGTCGGCATCGGCATCGGCATCGACTACGGATACTACGTGCTGAGCCGCATCATCGAGGAGTACCCGAAGGACCGCGACTTCGACGCCGCGATCGTGCGAGCCTTCGAGACCACCGGCAAGACCGTGCTCTTCACCGGGCTGTCCCTCACCGCGAGCGTCATCTACTGGTGCTTCTTCCCGATGAAGTTCCAGGCGCAGATGGCGCTGCTGCTCGTCTTCCTGCTCGCCTTCCACCTGATCGGCGCGCTCATGTTCATCCCGCCGCTCGTCTCCCTGCTGAAGCCGAAGTTCGCGGTGCAATACGCCGACGAGCACGACCGCAAGATCCTCGAGCAGGGAATCGAGGACGACGGGGCGGCGGCCGGGGCCTGAGGGCGGGCTTCGCCGGGGAACCGGGCAGGCGGCGATGGACTTCGAGCGATCACCCGAGGAGGAGGCCTTCCGGGCGGAGGTGCGCGCCTGGCTGCGCGCGAACCTGCCGCCGGGCTGGGGCACGGACCCGTCGGTGCGTCCCGGGACCGTCGAGGAGCGGATCGCGTTCGCCCGTCGGTGGCAGCGAAAGTTGCACGAGGGCGGATGGGCCGGGATCTCCTGGCCGCGGGAGTACGGCGGCCGGGACCTCGACGCCCTCCAGCAACTCGCCTTCAGCGAGGAGTACGTCGCGGCCGGCGCGCCCGACATGATCGACATCGGGGTCGGCGTCGGGCTCACCGGACCGACCCTCGTCCACCACGGCACGCCGTGGCAGAAGGAGAGGTTCCTCGAGCCGATCCTGCGCGGCGACGAGGTGTGGTGCCAGGGCTTCAGCGAGCCGGGATCCGGCTCCGACCTCGCCTCGCTTCGCACCCGCGGCGAGGTCGACGGCGACGACGTGGTCGTGAACGGGCAGAAGGTCTGGACGAGCTACGCCCGATTCGCGGACTGGTGCATCCTGATCGTCCGGACGAACGCCTCGGTGCCCAAGCACAAGGGCCTCACCTTCCTGCTGCTCGACATGAAGACGCCCGGCATCACGATCCGGCCGCTCGTCGAGATGACCGGCGTCGCCTGGTTCAACGAGGTCTTCTTCGAGAACGTGCGCGTGCCGCGACGCTGCGTCGTGGGCGAGATCGACCGGGGCTGGGACATCACGATGACGACGCTTTCGCACGAGCGCGTCGGCACGGTCCCCTACCAGCGGCTTCGCCAGCAGCTCGAGGGAGCGATCGCGCTCGCGAAGCGGGCGGGCGATCCCGGAGCCGGAACCTCCGACGCGGCGACGCGCCAGGAGCTCGCCCGGCTCGCGATCGAGATCGAGGCGCTCCGCCTGTCGGCCTACCGCAGCGTGTCCGAGATCATGCGGGCCGGGCGACCCGGGCCCGAGGGCTCGATGCTGAAGCTCGTCTGGAGCGAGATCGAGCAGCGGGTCATGGAGGCCGCGGCGCGGATCGAGGGACCGTGGTCGCTGCTCGCCGAGGAGGATC
>JAGWVP010000082.1 GCA_018970825.1 bacterium
AACAACCTGCAGACCGAGGTCGAGGTCCGTCCGCTGTGGGGCGGATACGTCCTGCCGTCCTACCGGTTCGACACCGACCGCTTCGGGATCATCACGGCCTACGGTCGCTACCAGTACTACAAGGGCGGCTACCGCTCGCTCACCAACGCCCCCTACGGCACCAGCACGGAGTGGGACATGGGTGTCGAGTGGCAGATCCTGCGGGAGCTCGAGCTGACCGGCGAGTACGGGATCGTCAACGGCATCAACGGGACGACGATCAACAAGTCGGGCCAGGCGTCCTACCGCGACTGGAACGGCCAGATCTTCCGCCTGCAGGTGCAGCTCAACTACTGACGCGAACGGGTCTCAGAGGGAGACCTTGAGACCCCCGTAGAAGTTGCGCTCGTAGGCGGGATCGACGCCCGTGCTCGTCACGCGCGCCCAGTAGTTCTCGTCGAAGAGGTTGTTGATCCCGAAGAAGAGGGAGACGCGATCCTTCCACGCGTCCGTCTCGAAGGTCAGGTCCCAGACCTGGTAGGACGGGATGAAGAAGTCCCGGGTGTCGTTGTCGTTGCCCCACGCGTCGGCCACCGCCGTCGCCATGAGGCTCGCCTTCAGGAGGCCCGGAAGCGTGTACTGGAGGCCCGCGCGCACGAGCCAGTCGGGAGCATAGGCGGGAGTCTTGCCCTCGAAGGGGCCCGCGGTGAACTTCGCGTCGAGAATGGTCGCATTCGCGAAGAGCGCGAGATCCCCGAAGCGGGCGACGAGACCCGATCCGCGGAAGTGGTCGAGGAGGCCGAGCACGCCGGCCTCGGCTGCGAACTCCCAGCCGGCCCGCCTCGCGCGCCCGGTGTTCCGGACCTCGCTCAGCGTCGGCGAGACCTGCACGATCCCGATCGCGTCGGCGACGTCGATCCAGAAGAGACTCGTGTCCCAGAACACCCACGGGAACGGCTGGCCGCGCAGCCCGACCTCGTATTGCCAGGAGCCGGTCGGCTTCAGGTTTCTCGGCACGACCAGGTTCGGACTCGTCGGAACCGCCTGCGCGAAGACCTCGGGACGGTAGGCCGACGAGGCGTTGGCATAGACTTCGATGCTCGACCGCAGGCGCCAGCTCGTCCCGAGGCCGACGAGCGGGACGAACCGGTAATTCGACTCGTCGGCGAGCGCCACGTCGGCCGCGGTCTTGTCGACGTTCAGCGACTCGGAGATGCCCTGGGCGTAGTTCTCGAGCCGGACCGACGGCACGAACGAGAACCGGCCGAAGACGAAACGGTTCTCGGCGAAGGCGGAGCCGTAGTCCGTGGTCCGGAAGCTCTCGCCCCGCAGCTCGCCGCCGTCGGCGTCGGGCGTCGACCCCCGGCGGTCGGTTCGCGGCGAGTCGTCGTGGAAGTACTCGATGCCGCCCGTCAGCGTGTGGGTCTCGCCCCAGGCCCGCCAGTCGCGCTTCACCCGGGCGTCGAGCCCGGCGATCCGGAACTTCTGCCGCTCGATCGCGGTGGTGGACGCGGCGTCGCCGCTCGGCAACGTTCCGAATCCGCCGCCACGCTGGCGTCGGCTCCAGCGGTCGTAGCTGCCGCCCCAGATCGCCACGCGCAGGAGGGTGTCGGGATCGATCGAGTTCTCGTAGATGCCCCACCCGACGTAGCGCTGGAGGCGGAAACGGTCCCAGAGACGCGAATAGGCGTCGCGGTTCGAGAAATAGGAGACCCGCTCGGGGTTGTTCGCGCAGTTCTTCGGATCGTCGCTCGAGCGGATCGGGCACAGGCCGCCGGGCTCGCCGTTCTCCTCGGAGTAGCCGTCGAAGCCTGCGGTGAAGCTGCTTCGATCGTCGATCGCGTAGGTCGCCTTGGCGCTGCCGGACCAGAGGCCGAAGTCGCTGTTGCGCGTGCGGAAGCCGAGACCCTGCTTCTGGTAGTAATAGACGTCGTAGCCGACGCGGCCCACCGTGCCGGAGGCTTCGTCGTAGCTCGAGAAGAAGCTGTCGCTGCCCCAGGTCTGCTTCGACCGCAGGGAGAACCGGGCGTTCGGATTCGGCTTGCGCGTGACGTAGTCGAGCGCGCCGCCCGGCTGCGGGCCGTAGAGGAGGGCCGCGCCGCCGTGGAGGAAGTCGATCTTCTCGACCGAGTCGATCGGCGGCAGGTAGTAGTTCTCGGGGTAGCCGATCATGTCGGCGGAGATCGGGATCCCGTCCTTCAGCACCATCGTGGTCTGCGTGCGGTTCGGGTCGAAGCCTCGGTAGCCGATGCTGACGAGCGGGGTCGACTCCTCGGCGAGCACGAGGCCGGGAGTGCGCGAGAGCGCCTGGCGGTAGTTGTCGTTGGCGATCTGCGGCAACTCCTTCGGTTCGATCACCTGCGTCTTCTTGCCGTCGTAGATCTCGACCGTGCCGACGTCGGGCAGGAAGCGCTCGAAGTCGACGGCGGGATCGCGCTCGGAGACCACCTGCTCCTCCTCGAGGCGATAGGTCTCTGGGCTCCCGGGCGTGGTGGCCGAGGTCGGGGCGGCCCCGGTCTGCACGTCGGCGCGGGTCGGATCGACACTGCCGAGCAGGGCGAGGACGACGGTCGAGAGGAGCGGGAACCGACGGCACGAGGCGGGCCGGGGACGGCGGGCTTCAGGATCTCGGGCAGGGGCCATGCTGGAATACTCCGATGAAAATGATTATCAAAATCGTCCATGCCCCTACGCGTCGAGTCGGGCCGGGTCAAGCCCACCCCCCGGGAAGGGCGACCCGGGTCCTCCTGCACCGAGCCCTCGTCGCGGCGGGCGTTGACGCTCCCGGGAGTGCCAGTTAGGGCCGACGGCGATGCCGCGGGGAATGACACGAACGAGGTGGCGCACGTCGACGAAGTCCGTCGGCGCCTCGATTCTCGTCGCACTCCTGCTGCTCGCGTCCTCGCTGTCGGCCCACTGGCACTCCGAGGGGGTTGCGCGCGACGGCTGCTCGATCTGCGTCGCGGCTCACCTGACGCCGCTCGAGCCGGCGACCTCGCCCGACCTCGCGCCGCGACCCCGGGCCGTCGAAGAGACCGCCTTCGTCGCGGTGGAAATGCTCGCCCGGGGCTTCTCGCCCCGCCCCCTCGGCCGTGCCCCGCCGGGGAATCCAGTCGTTCGCGTCCTCTCGTAGCGTCCGCAGCCGACCGGGTCATGGGCCCGCGGTCGAGACGCGCCGTTCGCCATCCGGCAACAACGAGTCCATGCGCGCACGCCGTCGTGCGTCGCGCATGCGCATCGACGGAGGATTTCCCCTTGCACGTGACGCTCCCGGGGGCCTTGCGCCCTCCTTTCCGACTTTTCCCCATCGCCCTGACCGCGGCCCTCCTGCTCGACGCCACGGGCGTCGGTGCACAGGCGCCGAACCCCTCATCGACCGACGACGGCGAGGCCGCCGAACCGGCCGTCGCTCCCGCACCACCCCCCGCCGGACCCGGCGCGACCACTTCGGGGGGCCCTCGGCCCGGGGACTCCCCGCACGAGGCCGCGACCGGAAGCCCCGACGGGGAGGGCGGGCTCGGCCACTACGCGTTCGACGAGACCACCGTCACCGCGACCCCGTTCGCCCACACGCTCGCGGAGCTGGCCCAGCCGGTCACGATCCTCAAGGGCGAGGAACTGGTGCTGAGGAACCAGCCCACGCTCGGCGACACTCTCGCCACGCAGCCCGGCGTGAGCTCGACGTACTACGGACCCGGTGCGAGCCGTCCCGTGATCCGCGGCCTCGACGGCGAACGCGTGAGGATCCTGCAGAACGGCGTGAACACGATCGACGCATCCGCCACGAGCGTCGACCACACGCTCACGATCGAGCCGATGAACGTGAAGCAGGTCGACATCGTCCGCGGTCCCGCGACGCTGATGTACGGGAACTCCGCCGTCGGCGGCGTCGTGAACGTGACCGACGGCAGGATTCCGCAGGGCCGCGCCGAGAAGACGTTCGGCGGTCAGCTGAAGATGCAGGGCAGCTCGGTCGACGCGTCACCCTCGGGGGCGGCCTGGGTCGAGGGCGGCAGCGGCCCGATCGCCTGGCAGCTGAACGGTTTCGGGCGCAAGGCCGACGACCTCTCGATCCCGGGCTACGCGCGCACGAAGCGCCTCCGCGAGGAGGATCCCCTGCCTCCGGGCGAGAAGGAGCCCTACGGAACGCTCCCGAACAGCGCGATCACGACCTACGGCGGCGGAGGCGGACTCTCCTTCGTGGGAGACCGCGGCTATTTCGGCGTGGCCCCGTCCTACTACAAGACCGACTACGGTACGGTCGCGGAGCCCGACGTCACGATCGACCTCGCCTCGACTCGATTCGACGTCGCCGGTTCGGTCGAGTCCCCGGTCCGTGGCATCGAGCAGCTCACCGGCAAGTTCGCCTGGTCCGATTACCAGCACGTCGAGTACGAGGGCGAGGAAGTCGGTACGACCTTCAAGAACCAGGGCTACGACGGCCGACTCGAAGCTCCCCATGCACCGATCGGACCCTTCGAGGGAGCCGTGGGCTTCGAGACCCAGGGGCAGCGGCTCTCGGCCCTGGGGACCGAGGCGTTCCTGCCGTCGACGCGGACGTGGGTGAACTCCGGCTTCCTCTTCGAGGAGGCGACCGTCGATCCCGTTCTCTTCCAGTTCGGCTTTCGCCTCGACCACCAGCAGGTGGAGGCGATCGCTTCGGAGACGTTCGGGCCCGCGGACGACCGCAACTTCCTCACGCCGAGCGGCTCGATCGGGACCGTCTACACGCCGGCCCCGGGCTGGAACCTGGCGCTCTCGGTCGCGTACACGAACCGCGCCCCGACCTACCAGGAGCTGTTCGCCGACGGCCCGCACGTCGCGACCGGCATCTACGAGATCGGCGACCGGGACCTGGGCGTCGAGAGCGGCGTCGGCATCGACCTCTCGCTGCGCCGGACGCTCGGCTGGATCACCGGTTCGGTCACCGGTTTCTACGACCGCTTCGACGACTTCATCGCGCTGTTCCCCACCGGTCTCGTCGACCCGGAGACCGAGCTCGCGATCTACGAGTACCGAGCCGTTCCCGCCACGCTCGCCGGCATGGAGATGCAGGCCGCGGCGCCGCTGCTCGAGAAGGGCCCGCATCGCCTCCGGCTCGAGATCCAGAGCGACTACGTCTGGGCGCAGGAGCGCAGCAACGACCAGCCTCTCCCGCGGATGCCTCCTTTCCGCTTCGGTGCCGGTCTCGTGTACGAGAACGCGGGGTTCACGGCGCGAGCCGACTGGCTGCAGGTCGCCCCGCAGACCCGCAACCCGAGCTTCCAGACGTTCACGCCCGGCTACGCGATGCTGAACCTCTTCCTCACCTACGACCTGCCGCAGTCGCTCGGTCTGCCGCCCGGCACGAGCCTCTTCCTGCGGGCGACGAACCTCCTGAACGAGACTGCGCGCGACTCGGTCTCGGTGCTGAAGGACATCGCGCCGCTGCCCGGGATCGGCGTGGCGGGCGGGCTCACGCTCGCGTTCTGATGGCGATCCGGGCTCGACATCGGTCGACGGGTGACGCTCGCGGCGAACGCCGCGGCGGCGGGAGGCGTCCTTGACCGACGTCCTCGCGGCGGGCGGGCTCGTACCGGACGCGATCGCGCGCCGTCGATTCGGCGTCGCCGGGCCGCTCGCGCTCCTGCTCCACGCAGCCCTGCTCGCGGCCATCCTGTGGTGGCCCCGCGGGGCGCCGCCCGTCGACGAGCAGCCCCCGCGCCTGGTGTTCGTCGAGCCTGCTCCGCCGCCGCCTCCTCCGCTCGGCAGGCCCGACGGCGAGGGCGCGGCAGGCGAGGAGGCGATGAGTCTCGCGCCGGGGCCGGGTACCGTCCCCGAGGAGAAGAGACCGGTCGAGCTCGCGAAACCGAAGGTCGCGAACCCCCGGCCGATCGCGAAACCGAAGCCGGAAGCGAAGCCCGTCCCGAAGCCGGAGAAGCCGAAGCCGGTGAAGCGCCCGCCCGAACCGGAGTCCGAGCCGCTGCGCCGCGTCGATCCGCGCAGGAAGCCCGAGGCTTCTCCGCGCGAGGAGGCACCCGTGGTCGAGTCGCCGCCGCCCGTCGCGGAGAAGCCGCGCGAGGAGCGGGCGGCCGAGCCCGCCTCTCCGCCCGCCCCGGCCGACGAGACGTCGGGGGTCGCACGCGCGGGAGCGAAGGCCCCCCGCGGCGTTGCGCAGGGTTCGGTCGGCGGCGTCGAGGGCGGCGTCGTCGGAGGCGTTCGCGGCGGCACGCCCGGCGGCGTGGTCGGTGCCGCCGGGCGCGGCCCGGTCTCGATCGGTGCGGTCGCACAGCGGCCGACGCTCGTGCGTCGCGTTCCGCCGACGTATCCGCCCGATGCCAGGCGCCGTGGTCTCGAGGGGCTCGTGCTCCTCGAGGCGGTGCTCGACGTGGAGGGCAACGTCGAGCCGGGAGTGAAGGTCCTGCAGTCGGTGCCGGAACTCGATCGCGCCGCGATCGAGGCCGTGCGCCAGTGGCGTTTCCAGCCGGCCCGCGGCCGCGACGGGAGCCCGGTCCGGGTGATCCTCGAGATCCCGATCCGTTTCGTCCTGCGATGACTCGAGCGTAACGAGGGAACCACGATGAGCTTCAACCTGTTCGATCTCTGGGCCTCGATGGGGCCGATGGCGAAGGCCGTGATGGTCCTCCTGCTGGCGATGTCGCTGCTGTCGCTGGCGATCGCGATCGAGCGCATCGGCTCGATCGCGCGCAGCGCGCGGGAGTCGGCCGACTTCCTGTCGGCCTGGCGCTCGACACTCGCCCGCGAGGGACCGGAGGCGGCGGCAGCCGAGGCCGCGCGGTTTCCCCACAGTCACGCGGCCTGGCTCGTGCGCGACGGCACCCTGGTGCTGCGCGACGGCGGGATCGACGCGGCCAAGCGACTCGAGGCCTTCGACCGCACGGCGCGCCGGATCGTGCTCTCCTCGGGGATCGAACTCCGCAAGGGGCTCGGCGTGCTCGCGACCGTCGGCTCGACCGCTCCCTTCGTCGGTCTCTTCGGCACCGTGCTCGGCATCGTCTCGGCCTTCCGGACGATGGGCGTGACCGGGCAGGGCGGTCTCGGCTCGGTCGCGACCGGCATCTCCGAGGCCCTGGTCGCGACCGCGCTCGGGATCCTCGTCGCGATCCCCGCCCTCTGGGTGTTCAACTACCTGACGCAGCGGATCCAGCGAAGTCTCGCCGAACTCGAATGCGTCGCCGAGGAGCTCGCGGTGGAGGCGATCGTCGCCGAGACCCCGGGCCGCACGGCGTAGGAAGCGGAGGGACGACCATGGCAGTCCGCGCGACCAGCGACGACGACCTGAAGGCAGAGATCAACGTCACTCCCCTCGTGGACGTCGTTCTCGTCCTGCTCATCATCTTCATGGTGGTGACGCCCCTCATGCGCCAGGAGGTGCCGATCGACCTCCCGATCGCCTCGACGGGCACGGCGGCCGAGCAGAAGGACCAGGTGACGCTCGCGCTCGCGGCCGACGGCCGGGTGCTCGTGAACGGCTCGGAGATCCCTGCCGGGGAGGTCGTGCAGCGACTCTCGGCGATCTACGAGGCGCGTGCCGACAAGACGATCTTCCTCGAGGCCGACCGCGGCCACTCGCACGGCAGGATCGTCGACCTGATGGACGACTGCCGGGCCGCGGGCGTCACGCGCATCGGAATGGTGACGCGCAAGGAGACGACGCCGCCGCCGGGGGGCTGAAGAGAGTCCGGGCGGCACCTGCCCGGCGCGACGGCCCGGCCTCGCCGAGGGAGAGCCGCGGCCCGGGCCCTACTCGACGGTCACGCTCTTCGCGAGGTTGCGCGGCTGGTCGACGTCGCTGCCGCGGTGCACGGCGACGTGGTAGGCGAGCAGTTGCAGCGGGATCGACATCAGGATCGGCGACAACTCGTGCGCGACCCGCGGCACGACGATCACGTCCTCGGCCACCTTCTCGAGGTCGGCCGAAGGCGCGTCGGTCACGGCGATGATGCGGCCCCCGCGCGCCTCGACCTCCTTCAGGTTGGAGATCGTCTTCGGGTACATCGGGTCGCGCGGGGCGATCACCACGACGGGCATGTTCTCGTCGATGAGCGCGATCGGCCCGTGTTTCATCTCGCCCGCCGGGTAGCCCTCGGCGTGGATGTAGGAGATCTCCTTCAGCTTGAGCGCCCCCTCGAGCGCGATCGGGTAGTTGATGCCGCGACCGAGGTAGAGGAAGTCGGCTGCGCTCGCGTACCTGCGCGAGATGCGTTCGACCTCGTCCTCGGCGGCGATCGCCTCCTGCACCCGGCTCGGCAGGTTCACGAGTTCGTGCACGAGCGTGCGCCCGCGGTTCTCGTCGAGGGTGCCGCGCAGCCGGCCGAGGTGGATCGCGAGCAGGTAGAAGGCGGTGAGCTGCGTCGTGAAGGCCTTCGTGCTCGCGACCGAGATCTCGGGTCCCGCGTGCGTGTAGAGCACCGCGTCCGCGCGCCGCGGGATCGAGGCCTCGACCACGTTGCAGATCGAGAGCACCTTCGCGCGTGCGGCGCGAGCCTCCTCGACGGCGGCGAGCGTGTCGGCGGTCTCGCCGGACTGCGACACCGCGACCATCAGCGTCTCCGGGCCGAGCAGCGGCTGGCGGTACCGCAGCTCGCTCGCGTAGTCGACCTCGACCGGGATGCGCGCGAGCTCCTCGATCAGGAACTTGCCGACCAGGCAGGAGTGCCAGGCCGTTCCGCAGGCCGTGAGGTAGATCCGCTGGACCTTCGACCACTCCCCGCGCAGCGGCTCGAGCTCCGGCAGGACGACGTTGCCCTCCTCCTGCTGGATGCGACCGAGCATCGTGTCGATCATCGCCTGGGGCTGCTCGTGGATCTCCTTGAGCAGGAAGTGGCGGAAGCCGCCCTTCTGCGCGGTGATCGGGTCCCAGGTGATGTGGCGCGGCGCGCGCTCGACCGGCGCGCCGTCGAACGAGGTGACGGTGACCTTGTCGCGCGTGACCTCCGCCATCTCGCCGTCCTCGAGGAAGAGGACGTCGCGCGTGTGGTCGAGGATCGCAGGGATGTCGGAGGCGACGAAGTTCTCGCCGCGACCGAGCCCGATCACGATCGGCGTCGCGGTCTTCGCCGCGAGCAGCCGCGTGCGGTCGTCCTCGGAGAGGATGACGATCGAGAACGATCCGTGCAGGCGCTTCACGGCGGCCCGCGCCGCCGACATCAGGTCGAGTCCGCTCGACACGTACTCGTCCACCAGCTGCGAGATGACCTCGGTGTCGGTCTCGGAGCTGAAGTGCCGGCCGCGGGACTCGAGTTCGGCCTTCAGCTCGACGAAGTTCTCGATGATCCCGTTGTGAATGACGACGACCTTGCCCGCGCGATGGGGATGGGCGTTCTCCTCCGAGGGTCGGCCGTGCGTCGCCCACCGGGTGTGCCCGATGCCGATCGTGCCGCCGAGCGGCCTCTCGTCGAGCAGCTTCTCGAGGTTGTCGAGCTTGCCGACGCAGCGTCGGACGTCGATCGAGCCGTCGGTCAGCGTCGCGAGCCCCGCCGAGTCGTACCCGCGGTACTCGAGCCTGCGCAGCCCG
>JAGWVP010000770.1 GCA_018970825.1 bacterium
TCTCGATCGGCTACTCGGCCTGCCACTGGTGCCACGTCATGGAGCGCGAGTCGTTCGACGACGAGTCGATCGCGGCTCTCATGAACCGCGATTTCGTCTGCATCAAGGTCGACCGCGAGGAGCGACCCGACCTCGACGCGATCTACATGAACGCGGTGCAGATGCTGACCGGCAGCGGCGGCTGGCCGCTCACGGTCTTCCTTTCTCCAGACGGGAGGCCCTTCTACGGCGGGACCTACTATCCCCCCGAGGACCGCTGGGGGAGACCCGGCTTCCGCCGCGTGCTCGAGTCGCTCGCGAAGGCGTGGCGCGAGCAGCGCGACGAGGTCCACGCCTCCTCGAAGCGGATCCTCGAGGCGATGCGCAAGCTCTCGGTCTTCGAGCGCGACGACGAGGCCCTGCGTCCCGAAACCGTCGCGCGAGGCGCCGAGGCGCTGCTCGGGCACGTCGACCGGGTGAACGGCGGCATCGGCACGGCACCCAAGTTCCCCAACGTCGGGGTGCTCCACCTCCTGCTCCGCAGGCATCACGCGACCGGGCGCCCCGAGTTCCTCGACGCCGTGCGGCTCACCCTCGACCGGATGGCCGAGGGCGGGGTCCACGACCAGCTCGCCGGCGGCTTCCATCGCTACTCGGTCGACGCGGAGTGGCTGGTGCCGCACTTCGAGAAGATGCTCTACGACAACGCGCAGCTCGTGCCGATCTACCTCGACGCCCACCTCGTGACCGGCTCGACGCTCCACCGAGACACGGCGGTCGCCACCCTCGAATGGATGCGGCGGGAGATGGCGAGCGCCGACGCCTTCGCTTCGGCCCAGGACGCCGACAGCGAGGGCGAAGAGGGTCGCTTCTACGTCTGGCGACTCGAGGAGATCGAGAGCCTGCTCGACGCCGCGGAAGCGGCCGTGCTCGTGCGTCGCTACCGGGTCGACGCCGACGGGAACTTCGCCGAGCCCGGACAGGCGAGGCGCCGCAGCATCCTCCACGTGGGTCCCTCGATCGCCGAGATCGCCCGCGACCTCGCACGCACCGAGGAGGAAGTCGCAGCCCTGCTCGACTCGGGACGTGCGAGGCTCCTCGCCGCTCGATCGAAGCGCGTGCCGCCCGGGCGCGACGGCAAGGTCCTCGCGGCCTGGAACGCTCTCGCGATCCGAGCCTTCGTACGCGGGGCTGCGGTGCTCGACCGGCCCGACCTGCTCGACACGGCCCTGCGAGCCGACGCCTTCCTCGAGCGCGAACTGGTCGCCCCGGACGGTCGCCTCCTGCGCACCTGGAACGAAGGCGTCGCGCGGCACGACGCCACGCTGGAGGACCACGCGCTCCTCGCCTCGGCCCGGCTCGACCTGTTCGCCGCGACCGGCGACCCGGCGCACCTCCGGCGCGCACGTCGCCTCGCGGACGCGATGCTCGGGCGCTTCCACGACGACGCGGGAGGAGCCTTCTTTCTCACGTCCTCCGACCAGGAGTCGCTCGTCGACAGGCCCAAGCCCGCCTTCGACGCATCC
>JAGWVP010000771.1 GCA_018970825.1 bacterium
ACCATGCCGAGGCTCTCCATGAGGAGGAAGCCCTTGCCGAGCGCGCTCACGTTGCCGAGGTTCCCGCCCGGGATGACGATCGTGTCCGGCACCTTCCAGTCGGACTGCTGGACGATTTCCATGCCGACCGTCTTCTGCCCCTCGATCCGCAGCGAGTTCATCGAGTTCGCGAGGTAGATGTTCTCGCGCTCGGTGAGCTCCTGCACGGTGCGCATGCAGCCGTCGAAGTCGGTGTCGAGCGAGAGCACGATCGCCCCGTTCGAGATCGGCTGCACGAGCTGCGCGAGCGAGACCTTGTTGCGCGGCAGCAGCACGATCGCGGGGATGCCGGCGGCGGCGCAGTAGGCGGCCAGGGCCGCCGAGGTGTCGCCGGTGGACGCGCAGGCGACGGCCGGGATGTCCTGCCCGCGCGCCCGCATCTCCTTCACGACGCTCACGAGCACGGTCATGCCGAGGTCCTTGAAGGACCCGGTGTGCGAGTTGCCGCACTGCTTCACCCAGAGCTCGTCGAGCCCGAGCTGCTTGCCGAAACGCTCGGCCCACAGCAGGTTCGAGGCCCCCTCGAACATGCTCACGACGTTCTCGTCGCGAAGCTGCGGAAGCACCATCTCCTTGCGGCACCAGACGCCCGAGCCGAAGGGCCACTCGTTCGAGCGGATGCGGCTGTCGAAGCGGGTCTTCCAGTCCTCGGCGCTCGTCTTGCGGAGCTCGGCCTCGTCGTGGACGACCTCCAGCAGCTCGCCGCACTTGCGGCAGCGGTAGACGACCTCGAACACGTCGTACCGCTCGCCGCACGACGGCTCGATGCACTGGAACCAGCTCGAATGGGCCATGGGCCGCTCGTTTAGCATGCAGCCGGGGCCGGCGAACGGGCCCCGGCCCGGACGCCGGGCCGGGCCGGGGAGGCCCGTGGCGGCTGCCCGTGGCGGCCGGGACGGGCCGCGGTTGGAAGCCCGGGCCCGCCTCGGATAGGAGGGGGCGCCGACGGGCGTCCGGGCGCTTTCCGCCCGGGGCCGGCGGCGAATTCTCGAACCAAGACGCGGGGGAAGGAACCGATGACCGACGAGGAACTCGAAGCGAAGATCAAGGCGATCACGTTCTGGGGCAACAAGAAGTCCATGTCGATCGAGGACATCGTCATGGTGCAGCCCGGGCTCGCCCAGATCATGCCGGAGATCGGCGCGCGCACCTGGAAGCTCTTCTATGCCGCCAAGGCCGGGAACTGGCCGATGGCGAAGTTCCAGTACAAGGAGATCAAGGGCCTGATGGAACTCGGCGCCTTCATGCGCCCCAAGCACGAGGACGCGCTGAACCAGTACGTCGCCGAGGACTGGAAGCCGCTCGAGGCCTCGATCGAGGCGAAGGACTTCGCCGCCTTCGAGAAGGCGTTCCACCACTCGATCGACCAGGCGAACGCGTACCACGACCTGAAGGAGAAGCCGTACATCCGCTGGAAGCTGCCCGACGCGCCTCCGCCGGACCTCGACCTGGCACCGCGCGGC
>JAGWVP010000772.1 GCA_018970825.1 bacterium
AACATCCCGACCTTCTGGTAGAACTGGTCGAGGCGCGGGACCTTCATCAGTTGCTTCGGGTTGATGTCGCCGCTGATCGCGACGAAGCCCTCGGTCCCGAAGCGGCCGAGTGCCGGGTCGATCGTGTGGCAGAGGCTCCCGCAGTCGCGGTCGAAGATCTCCTGCGCGGCCGCCTGGGAGGGCGTGAGCGAGTCGTCGAGTGCGCGCACCGGGTTCGGCGGCGGCAGGATCGAGAGCACGAAATTCGCGAGCTCCTCCATGTCCTGCGCCGGCACCTGGCTCGAGCGCCCGAGGAGATCCACGAACGAGCCGCGGAACTGGAGGAAGGACTCGACCTCGTCGCCCGGAGCCGCCGGGCCGCCGTTGCGGTCGCCGCGCCAGTGCATCGAGCCGTTGGTCGCGATGCCGCGCAGGGTCTGGGTGACGAGCGGGCCCTTCACCGGGTGGAAGGGAGTGGCCGGGCCGGGCTCGGGTCCCTCGGCGGTGCGCAGCGGGTTCGGGTTCGCGACCACGACGTCGTCCGGGTCGCCCAGGTCCCACGCGAGGCCGTCGTCGTCGCCGAAGACGTGACAGCTCGCACACGACGACTCTCCGTTGCTCGAGGAGTAGCGCGCATCGTAGAGGAGCGGCCGCGCGTCGCGCACCGTCGCCGGCTCGGGGTCGTGCAGCCGGACGTGGGCGATCGCGGCGCCGCTCGATCGGTCGAGTACGGCGATCGCGTCGTCGAAGCGCGCGAGCACGTAGAGGCGCCCGCGCGCCTCGTCGAGCACGAGCCCGGTCGGCCCGCCGCCGGGAACCTCGAAGCGAGCGCTCGGCGCGGGCAGGGCACCCGTGCCGGCGAGGCTCGAGGTCGGCCACACGCCGATCGCGCTCGACCCGAGCGCCGCGACGTAGAGGGTCGAACCGTCCGACGACACGACCGCCCCGGTCGGGATCGCGAGGGAGGAGGCGTCGGTACCGGCCGGGCTCGGCACGACCGAGTAGTCGACGTGGCCGTTCAGGCGCCGCGGGCGGACGCCCGAGCCGTCGATGATCGTGAGCCGCGCTTCGTGGAGGTGGCCGCGCACGGTGCTGCCGCCGAACGTCCCCGCGCCGGAGAAGCGGGTCTCGTTCCGCGCCTCGGTGTTGGTCGCGTAGACGGCGCCCGTCGCCGGGTTCACGGCCAGGCCGTACACGATCGTGCCGACGTGGGCCCAGCTCGCGGTCGCGACCGGTGGCGTCGCGAGTGCGTCGATCGCGAAGACGTCGAGGTCGGGGAGTCCGATGCGGACCGCGGCGCGCCAGTCGCGGCCGATCGCGTCGCGCCAGGCGCCGGTCGCCGGGTCGCGCTTGACGATCAGGCCGGTCTCGGGCTGCGGCGTCCCGTCGGCGCTCGTGTTCGGCGCGGGCAGGCCCCCGGGCATCGCGATCCCGTCGACCGTGCAGGTCGCCGCCTCGCCGCCGTCGCAGACGGCCGCCTCCGGCACGATGGTGGTCTGGTTCCCGGACTTGAACACCGCC
>JAGWVP010000773.1 GCA_018970825.1 bacterium
CTCGAGGTTCAGGCCCAGGTACTGGAAGGTCGAGCCGGGCGTCGCGTCGACCGCGAGACCGCGGCGCGCGAGCCACGGCAGCAGCTCCGGCTCGACGGCGTTTTGCACGAGGTCGATGCTCCCGCGGGCGAGACCGAGGGCGCGCGTGGCTCCGTCCGGCGACGCGCGCAGCACGACCCCGGGGAGGCCCGGGGCCACGTCGGCCGTCGCAGCCGCCGCGAGCACCACCGTGTCGGCGTCGCGGGAGACGATCCGGAACGGCCCGTTGCCGATCTCGCAGTCGCGATCCTCCTCCGCGCACGAGCGCTTCACGATGCCGATCGTCGTCGTCGAGAGAAACGGGGCGTGCGGCTCGCGCAGGACGAAGCGCACGGTCGCGTCGTCGATCGCGTCGACCGACGCGATCGGCTCGAGTTCCGATCGTCGAAGCCCGCGCATCGACGGCGAGGCGAGCGACCGCCAGGTCGCGACGACGTCGGCCGCGCTCACCGGTGTGCCGTCCTGGAAGCGGGCCGGACGGAGTCGGAAGCGCCACTCGAGCCCTTCCTGCGTCCAGTCCGAGGCGAGGTCGGGAACGAACCCACCGTCGTCGCCCGGTCGGGTGAGGCCTCGAAAGACGAGTTCCGAGGCCTGCGCCGAGGCGGCGTCGAGCGCCTTGCGCGGGTCGAGCGTGGTCGGGGCGGCTTCGAGGCCGACCACGACGTAATCCGCGGGCGGCTCGGGCGTCCCGCGGCATCCGGCGAGGACGACGAGGGCTGCGACGCCGAGCACCAGGGCTCCCGGGCGACCGGTCGCGATCGGCGACCTCGTCGCTCGCCCGACGTCCGGGGCTCGCATGCCACGGGCAGCGGCCCGATCGCGTGCGGGGGCGCCGGCCGCCCCTTGGCGAGCGGTCGGCTCCCGGTTCGTCCCGGCGGCGCGCCCGGGCACGGGCCGGATCGTCGAAAACCCCTCGTCTTTCCTGCATTGACGCGAGGCGATAGACCCTGCTAAGGCGCTCCGAAACCCGAGCGGTCGAGGGCCTGGCCCGTCGTCGCTCCGGCGCGGTGGCGGTGGTCGGTGGTCGGGGTCGGCGGCACGGGAGTCGCCCGTGGCGACCGGAGCAGGGAGACGCGGATGAAGAACGCTTCCGGAATCGGTTCGCCCGCACTCGGCGTCGCGCGGGCGCGACGTCGGGTGGCCGCGGCTCTCGCTTGCGCCTTCCTGTTCCTCGCACCGGGACGCGCCTCGGCTCGGCCCGAGGACTTCCCGAAGCCCGCGCGGCTCAGGCCCGCGATCGAGTTCTGGAAGCGGGTTTTCGCGACCTGGTCCAGGCACCAGGTGGTCGTGCACGATACTCTCTACCTCGGCAAGGTCTACGAGGTCGTCGACTTCCGCGACTGGTACCCGGTGGGCGGTGGGGGCGGCGAGTCGACCGGTCTCGAGGTCCTCCGCAAGGCCCGCGTCGAGGAGGCGAAGGAGAGGGCGCGCCAGACCCTTCTGCGGCTCCATGCGCTCGGT
>JAGWVP010000083.1 GCA_018970825.1 bacterium
GCCCGCGCCGACCGCGGTGCCGACGCCGGGGCCGCTCGCCCGCCTCGCGCGCTGGGTGCCGACCCGCGAGGAGGCGGACGAGTACCTCGCGACCGCACGCGACGGGCTCGCGCTCGCGGTCGCGGAGGTCGCGGCCTCGAGGCCAGGGGCGCCGCCGTCGCTCGGCACGATCGTCCCGGCGATCGCGTGGCAGCGGGCCTGCTGGCGCTTCTGGATCGTGCGCGGGGACGAGGTCGTGCCCGTGTCCCGTGAGGGCGTCGCCGGGTGGCTCGGCGTCGACCCGCGCATCTGGCGGGGGTTCTTCGACCCGGCGCTGTTGCGCGGCGATCCCGGTTACGACGCCCGCGCCGGCGCGGAGGTGGTGGCGAGGCTCGCGAGTCCCGGGCTCCGGTCCTCGGGCGGCGACGCCCCCGCGCCGGCCGAGCCCGCCGGCGCGGACGGGGCGCTTCGGGAGGCGTCCGAGATCCACGCGCTCTTCGACGGCGGGCCCGCCGAGCTGCGGCGGTTGCGCGAGGGTCGTGCGAGCCCGGTCGAGCTCGCGGGTTCGCGCGCCTTCCGCGACAGGCTCGTGCGCATCCGTGCCGGGGCGATGCCGACTGCCGCGGAGTGCTTCCCGGTCGAGGTCTCGCCTTCGCCGATGCCGCCCGCGCCCGCGGGAGAGGTCCCGCCCGCCGCCGGCGGAGCGGACGGCTCCACGGCACCCGGCGCGGAGGCGACGAGCGGGCCGCAGGGAGTGCCCGTGCCGACGACGGGGGCGAGTGGCGCATCCCCCCGCGAGGCGCGGGACGATGCCGCGCCGTCGGCCGCGATCCCCGCGGACGGCCCGTGACGCGCATCCGCGCGCGCGCCTTCCGCGGCCTTCTCCTCCTGCTCTCGCTCGCGGCGGGGCTCGCCCTGGCCGAGGTGCTCGTCGGCGTCGTCGTCCCCGACCTCGACGACCGCATCCACTACGCGGTGCGGTCGCGCGTCTGCTGCCGTCCCGATCCGGACGCGGTCTGGAGCCTTCGCCCGGGCATCGAGGCGAGTCGCAGCACCGAGGAGTTCGACGAGCACGTCCGCACCGGTGCTCTCGGGCTCCGCGGCGCGGATCCCGTCGATCCTCGCGACCGTCCCCGGATTCTCGCCGTGGGCGACTCGTTCACCTTCGGGACGGGCGTCGACGACGACCAGACCTGGGAGGTGGTGCTCGCGGCGAGCCTCGCGGCGCGCGACCGTCCGGCGGAGGTGCTGAACGCGGGCGTACCGGGCTACGGCTTCGACCAGGGATTTCGCGCGGCGCAGAAGTGGTCGGCGCGCCTCGCTCCCGACCTCGTCCTCTTCGGTCTGCACTGCACCGACGTCGCGTCCGACTGGGACGTGCCGCTGTGGGACCTCCGCGACGGTCGCCTCGTGCCGCTCGATCCCTCGCGCAACTGGATTGCGCTCCAGATGCGCCTCAAGACCTCGACACCGGACCTGCTGCGCGGGCTCCGCTCCTTTCGGGCGCTCGTCGGCTCGCTGCGGCGCCGCGATCCCTTCGGGCAGTTGCCCGCGCTCGACTGGGCGGGAACGACCGCGTGGCAGCGCGACAAGGTCGTCGCGGCCCTCGCCTTCGAGCCGATCGCGGGCGACCCGCGTCGCGCCGTGGTCATCATGCCGTGCAAGGAGGATCTCTCGGGCGATTCGACCGTGCTGTGGGCGGACCTTCCCCGGCGCCTCGAGGGCGTCGGCGTTCCCGTGCTCGACGCGGGACGCGATCTCCGGCCGCCGGCCGATCCCGCGGCCGGCCGCGGGTTCTTCTTCGACAGGGACATCCACCTCACCCCGGCGGGCAACCGTTGGCTCGCCGCGCGCATCGAGCGCTTCCTCGTCGACCGCGGGCTCCTGCACGGCCTCCGCTCCCGGCCGGGGTCGCCCGGGCGGACCGGGCCCGGGGCGCGTCGAAAAGAGGTTCCTCTCCGCGCGCGACCTCTGGTAGGGTCCGCCCGATGACCAACGCCACCGGCAACACCCTCGCGTGCGACGTCTTCTGGTCGTTCCGAAGCCCCTACTCCTACCTCGCGACCGGCCGCCTGGTCGGGATCGCGCGCCGCTACGACGTCGACCTGCGCGTGCGGCCGGTGCTGCCGATCGCCGTGCGGATCCCCGGGTTCTTCGAGCAGGTGAACCCGCTGTGGCCGCCCTACCTGCTGCGGGACTGCATGCGCATCGCGGAGTACCACGGGATCGACTTCGGCTGGCCGCGGCCCGACCCGATCGTGCAGGACTTCATGACCCGCAAGGTCGCCGACGAGCAGCCCTACATCCACCGGCTCACGCGACTCGGCCAGCTCGCCGCCGAGCGCGGCAAGGGACTCGCCTTCGTCGACGAGGTCTCGAAGATCATCTGGAACGGGCAGGTCGTCGGCTGGCACGAAGGGTCGCACCTCGCCGACGCGGCCGCGCGCGCGGGCTGCGATCTCGCGGAGATGGACGCGGTCGTCGCGCGCGAGGGCGACCGCCTGCACGCGGTCATCGAGCAGAACCAGCGCGACCTCGAGTCGGCGGGTCACTGGGGAGTGCCGACGATGGCGTTCGAGGGGGAGCCGTTCTTCGGCCAGGACCGCCTGGAACTCCTCGTCTGGCGCATGAAGCAGCGCGGCCTGAAGGAGAGAGCGTCATGAGCGGCACCGGCGGCGAGGGCGGATCGGAGAGGCGAAACGCGCGTCGACCCGCGCGCGAGGTCGGGGGTTCCTTCTTTCGGCTCGGCCAGTCGCGCAGCAGCATGGGCGGCGCCTCGCTCGCGTTCCTGCTGCTCGCGGCGCCCGCGCTCTCCGCCTGCACAAGCACGCCGCGCGTGGACGCCGACGCACCCCGCATCGACATGTCGAGCGACGAGTCGGCTGCACGCACGATGGAGCGCCTGCAGAAGTCGCTCACGGCGCAGCAGTTGAACGAGTTCAACCAGGCGACGCTCGCCCTCGTGCGCCAGGAGCTCGAGGTCGGGCAGCAGGAGAACAAGCTCGATCCGCAGAAGGCGCGCGTCGCGGTGAAGAAGGTCCTCGACGGCAAGACCGCGGCGGAAGTCGTCGCGGCGGCTCGGGGGATGTCCCCGCCGGCCGCGGCGGCGCACTGATCGTCCGAACGCGCCCCGACTCGGCGCCGTGGGGCGGCTCGCGGCGGCCCGGCGGGGGTCGGCCGTCCGTTCGCGCGCGGACCGACGGTCCGCCGCTCAGGCGGCGGTGCCGAACGACGCGCGGAGAGCCGCGGCCGCCTCGCGGATCGCCTCGTCGGCCTGGTCGAGGGTGTCGACCATGCCGAAGAAGCCGTGGATCACGCCGTCGTAGCGCGTGAGCCTCGTCGGAACGCCGGCCTCTCGCAGCCGCTCCGCGTAGGCCTCGCCCTCGTCGCGAAGCGGGTCGAACTCGGCGGTGATGACCGTCGCCGGGGGCAGTCCGCGCAGGTCGGGTGCCCGCAGGGGCGAGGCGAGCGGGTTCGCCGCCTGCTCCGGCCCGGGCAGGTAGTGTCCCCAGAACCACTCCATCCCGGCCCGGGTGAGGAAGTAGCCCTCGCCGTTCTCGCGGTACGACCGGGTCCCGAAGGAGGCGTCGGTCACCGGGTAGACGAGCAGCTGGTGGGCGAGGCGAGGGCCCCCCTCGTCGCGCAGGCGCAGGGCGACCGCCGCGGAGAGGTTGCCGCCGGCGCTGTCGCCGCCGACCGCGATGCGCGTCGGGTCGGCGTCGACCTCGGCCGCGTGTTCGGCGAGCCAGCGCACGGCGGCCGTGCAGTCGTCGAGCGGGACCGGGAACTCGTGCTCGGGGGCGAGCCGGTAGTCGACCGAGACGAGGACGCAGCCGGTCGCGGCGGCGAGCGCGCGGCACGCCACGTCGGCCGTGGAGACCGAGCCGAGCACCCAGCCGCCGCCGTGGAAGTAGGCGAGCAGGGGGTGCGGCCCCGTCGACTCCGGCGCGTAGACCCGCACGGGGATCGGCCCGTGCGGCCCCGGGATCTCCCGGTCCCGGATCGTGCCCGGGTAGGACGGCACCGCACCGCCCGCACGCATGGCGGCGAGACGGTCCATCATCTCGCGCGCCTCGGCGACCGAGGACTCCTCGAGCCGACGCGCTCCCGGCGGCGAGAGGACGTCGAGAAGGATCCTGCATTTCGGGTCGAGCGGCATCGCCTTCCTCCGTGATGGTCGGTGGGCTCGCCATCTGGCGTCGCCCGCTCCCGCGTGTCAAGGACGGCCCGAGCCGCCCGTCGCGGCGCCGGGCCGGAGGAGCGACGATGCCAGACGTCCTGTTCGAGAAGAGGGAGCGTGTCGCCTGGATCACGCTCAACCGACCGGAGAGGCGCAACGCGATCAGCGTCGCGATGCTCGAGGAGCTCACGTCGTCGCTGCTCGAGGCCGAGCGCGACCGCGAGGTCCGGGCGATCGTCCTGACCGGCGCCGGACGCGGGTTCTGCAGCGGTCTCGACCTGAAGGACGCGGCGGCGGGCAAGGGGATCGGCGGCGACGCCCTCGGCGGCGAGGGCGTCGGGGTCGCCCACATCGGAACCCGCGAGCTGCCCACGGTCGTCCTCCACCAGCTCGACACGCCGGTCCTCTGCGCGATCAACGGCGCCGCGGCCGGCTACGGCCTCGACCTGGCGCTCGGCTGCGACATCCGGCTGATGAGCGACTCGGCGAAGCTCGTCCCGGGCTTCGCGCGACGCGGCGTCCTGCCCGAGAGCGGCGGAACCTGGTACCTGCCGCGGCTCGTCGGCTGGGCGAAGGCCTGCGAGATCGGCTTCCTCGGCGACGACCTCGACCCGGCACGCTCCGCGGAACTCGGCCTCGTGAACGCGGTCGTCCCGGCCGACCGCCTGCTCGGGGAGACGGCGCGCTGGGCGGCGAAGATCGCGGCCAACGCGCCGCTCGCGGTGAAGGCGATGAAACGCCTCTACCGCCACGGTCTCGGCGAGGACTTCGAGTCCCACTCCCACCACGTCCTCGTGCAGCTCATGGCGCTCTTCCGGTCGAACGACTTCCGCGAGGGCGTCCTCGCCTTCGTCGAGAAGCGGGAACCGCGCTTCGAGGGGCGCTGACGGTGGCCCCGGGGAGGCCTCCGCGCGACGGCGGGAAGCCGAAGGGCCCGGTCCGGCTGAGCGAGTCGCAGTACGACAGGCTCGTCGACTTCGAGGCGCTCTTCTGCCTGCGCTGCAGCGCGATCGGCCCCTACGACGAGCACTGCGAGGATGGCGAGGGGCACCAGCTCGTGACGATCGTCGACGCCGAGGCGAGCGGACTCGTCGAGGTCGACTTCCCCGAGGAGTGACGGGCGGCCCCGGGGCCGGGTCGCGGGGGCGGCGGGTGCCGCCCGGTCAGACGTCCGCCGGCCGCGCCTCGGGAGCCTCGCCCGCCTTCGCCGCGGGCCGGGAGATCGTCTCGACGTAGAGCCGCTCGATCTCGGCGATCCTGTCGCCCAGGTTCTCCCGGGTCCACCCGGTCGTCGGGATCGGCGGCAGCACGACCACGTCGACGGTCGCCGGTCGCACCACGACCCAGTTCTTCGGCAGCGCGTCGAGCGAGTTGCGCACGACGATCGGGACGACCGGCACCCCTGCCGCCATCGCCATGTAGAACGCGCCCTTCTTGAAGCGGCCCGGATGCATCGTGCGGCTGCGCGTGCCCTCGGGCGCGATCGCGAGCGAGAGCCCGTGGCGCAGCGCCTCGATCGCGGGCGCGAGCGCCTCGACGGCGCGCTCGTGGTTGAAGCGGTCCACGAACACCGTCCCCGCGAGCGACATGATCGGACCGAAGACCGGGTTGGACCGCAGCTCGCTCTTGGCGATCCCGACGAAGTCGCGTCGCAGGAGCTTGCAGACGAGCAGCATGTCGAGCCCGCTCTGGTGGTTGAAGATGAACACCGCGGGGCGGGCCGACCAGAGGTTCTCCTCGCCGGTCACGCGGACCTCGACCCCCGCGAGCGCGGTGGCGAGCTCGCCCCAGGTCGAGGCCGCGAGGTTGACCGCCCGCTGCCAGTTGCCGGTGAAGAGAGCGGCCGGCACGCCCATCATGAGCGACGGCACCATGCTGCCGATCGCGAGTCCGGTCCGCGCGACTTCCGAGACGCTCGGCAGCCCCCGGTTCGAGAAGTGCCGGGCCGGCCAGCCGCGCCGCGCGGCGATCTCGGCGAGCTTCTTGTTCGGGTTGACCGGGCGCGGCTTGCCGACGACGTCGAGCAGCGGCAGGTCCTCGTGGCTGTCGGTGTAGAAGAAGCTCTTCGACAGGTCGACGCCGTGGGACTCGGCGAAGCGGCGCGCATAGAAGGCCTTGCCCTCGCCGTAGCAGGTCGGGCTCACGACCTCGCCGGTCAGAAGCCCGTCGCGGACCTCGAGGCGGGACGCCATCACGTGCTCGATCCCGAGCTCCCGGGCGATCGGGTCGACCTGGTAGGGCGTGGCCGAGGACACGACGCACACCTGGTGGCCGCGACGGCGATGGGCGTCGACGATCGCCCGGGCCTCCGGGTAGATCTCGGCGGCGAGTTCGCCCTCGAAGACGTTCTGGCCGATCGCGGAGAACTCCGCCTCGGAGAGCCCGCGCAGCGTGCGGGCCGTGCCGGTGAGGAACGACGAGAAGCCGATCGTGCCGAGCTGGAAGCTCGCGGCCGCGGCCAGCATCTCGACGATCGCGGGGCCGCCGAGCCGACCGCTGCGGATTCCGTCGTAGACGAAGTTGAAGGCCGAGAAACCCGCGATGAGCGTGCGGTCGAGGTCGAAGAAGGCCGCGGTCGAGGGCCCGGGCGGGCTCTCGTCGATCTCGCGCGTGAGCGACGTGTGGGTGGGCATCGGGACGGGGGCGGCGTGGACCGAGCGTTGCCCCGAGGAGACTATCGCCGGCCCGGCGGCCGTGCCAACGGTCCCGACGTCGGGGCCCCGAGCCACCGGGACGAGGCCGCGCAGGCGGCGGTTGACGCTCGCGCGCCGCCGGCCCTAGAAGCGAGCCGCCCCCCATGACGCCGATCGCCCAACATCCGGCCGATCGGCCGTTGCCGAACGAGCCGGAATGGCCGACGCGCGACGGTCGGCGGGCCGTCTTCCTGCTCGATGCGTCGAGCGACCTCGAACGCCGCATCCTCGAGGGTTGGATCGCGCGGCATGCCCCTCCCGGCGTCGAGCGTTCCGGTTGGGAGAGCGCGCCGATCCCGCCGTCGCGACGGCCGGGCCGTCGCCGCCGGGTCGACGGTCGGCTCGAGGCCGCGCTCGTCGCACCGGACGGCGACCCGCTGCTCGTGCCGCTGCGCGTGGCATGGGATCGCGAGAAGGTCGAGGGAAGGCGCGAGAATCCGCTGCGGGAGCTCCTCACGATCGGCGACCCGCGCGACCCCGGCCGGCTGCGCCAGGAGTGGGTGCTTCGTCGCGCGCCCCACCTCTGTCGCATCGTGCCCGGGCGGCCCGCGCACCTCTCCGACCTGCGCGAGCGCTGGCGCACCGCCTGCAGCGGGGACGCGGGGCAGACGATCGGGCTCGCCGACTTCGTCTCCCGGCAGGCGACTCTCGCCCTCGATCGCGCCGAGCGGGGGATGCGCGGCGCGCGGTACAAGGTGCCGCGGCTCGTGCGCGAGGACATCCTGTCGCGGCCCGCGTTCCGCGCCGGCATCGCGCGGCTCGCCCGCGAGACCGGCGAGCCCGAAGCGACCGTCGCCCGACGGGCGGAGGCCTACCTGAAGGAGATCGCGGCGACCCACGACCCGCACGTGATCGATCTTTCCGCCCACCTCATCCACTCGCTGTACAAGCAGGGCTACGGCGAGGCCCTCGAGTACGACCGCGAGCGCCTCCAGCGCATCTTCGCGCTCGGCCAGCGGCACCCGGTCGTGTTCCTGCCGTCGCACAAGTCGAACCTCGACCACCTCGTCCTGCAGTACGCGCTCCACGAGAACGGCCACCCGCCCAACCACACGGCCGGCGGGATCAACATGAACTTCTTCCCGGTCGGGCCGCTCGTCCGTCGCAGCGGCGTCTTCTTCATCCGTCGCAGCTTCAAGGACAACCCGGTCTACAAGTTCGTCCTGCGCCAGTACGTCGACTATCTCGTCGAGAAGCGCTTCACGCTCGAATGGTACGTGGAGGGCGGCCGCTCGCGCTCGGGCAAGCTCCTGCCGCCGCGGCTCGGGCTGCTCGCCTACGTCGCGGACGCCTACCGCCGGGGGCTCGCGGAGGACGTCTGGCTCGTCCCGGTGTCGATCGCCTACGACCAGATCCAGGACGTCGGCGACTACGTCGCCGAGCAGCGCGGGGGCCGGAAGCAGAAGGAGAGCTTCGGCTGGTTCGTGAACGTCGTGCGCTCCCTGCGTCGCCGCCTCGGACGCATCCACATCAATTTCGGCGACCCGGTGTCGCTGCGCGAGGCGCTCGGCCCGCCGCACGCCGGGCACGACGCCGACCCCGACGAGGAGGCGATCCACGTCCAGAAACTCGCCTTCGAGGTGGCGAACCGGATCAATCGCGTCACGCCCGTGACCCCGACCTCGCTGCTCACGCTCGCCTTGCTCGGGGCCGGGCAGCGCGGCGTGACGATGGCGGAGATCGAGCGCTCGACCGGGAGTCTCGTCGACTACGTCGAGGTGCGCGGGCTGCCCGTGACCGAGTCGCCGGGCGCGCTGCGCACCCGCGAAGGCATCGAGCGCACGATCGACGGCCTGATCGAGAACGGGGTGGTCACCTGCTTCCGCGAGGCCCTCGAACCGGTCTACGCGATCGTTCCCGACCAGTGTCTGACGGCCGCCTACTACCGGAACACGATCATCCACTTCTTCGTGAACGCATCGATCGTGGAACTCGCCCTGCTCGGTGCCGCCGAGGAGGGCGTGGCGAATCCCCGGGATGCGCTCTTCGAGGAGGCTCTGCGGCTGCGCGACCTGCTCAAGTTCGACTTCTTCTTCGCGCCCAAGGACGAGTTCCGCGGCGAGATCACGGAGGAAGTCGCGGTCCGCGCGCCGGACTGGCAGCAGATCCTGCTCGCCGGGCCCGCGGAAATCCGTGCGGCGGCCCTGCGCCTGCGGCCGCTGCTCGCGCACCGCGTCCTGCGGCCGTTCTTCGAGGGGTACCGCGTCGTCGCGGAGAGGCTCGTGGCCGAGCCGCCGGGAGCCGCGTTCGACGAAGCCGCCTTCCTGTCCTCGTGCGTCGCCCTCGGCCGCCAGTACGAGCTCCAGCGGCGCATCAGCAGCCCGGAGTCGGTGTCGAAGGTGACCTTCCAGAACGGGCTCGCCCTCGCCCGGAACAAGGGGCTGCTCTCCGAGGGCCCGATGCCGGAGCGGCTCGCGGAGAGCCGGCGCCGGTTCGCCTCGGAGATCGACGGCGTCATGAGGAGGATCGAGATCATCGAGTCGATCGGCCAGGCGCGGCGGGCGGGGATCATCGACTGACGGAGACCGGGGCCCGCGGGCTTGCCTCGGACTGGAAAATGATCAACAGCTCTCGAACATATTCCAGTCCATTT
>JAGWVP010000084.1 GCA_018970825.1 bacterium
GACGGGCTCGACGACGCGCTCGCCGATCTCGACGCGGTCGTCGTGCCGTCGCTCATGCGCGAGTCCTGCTCGCTGGTCACGCGCGAGGCGCTCGTGCGCGGGCTGCCGGTCGTGACCAGCGACTGCGGCGGCCCCGAGGAGGTCGTCCGCCACGGGGAAAACGGGCTCGTCTTCGCGACCGGCAGCGCCTCGGGCCTCGCGGCCGCCCTCGACCGCCTCGCCTCGGAGCCCGGGTTGCCGGACCGCCTCGCGGAAGCGCCGCGGCCGGGGCTGGTGACGCCCGCCGGGCAGGCCGCCGCGGCCGAGGCGCTCTACCGGGAGGTCGTGCGCGAGGCGTCACGGGCGGAGCGGGGCGGCTCGGCCGTCTCCGCTTCGGCGACGGTGCCGGCCGCGCCGGGGGCTCGAGCCGAGCCGCCGGGGGTTCCGGCCGAGGGCGCGGGTGCCGGCGGGGCGGCCCGTTCACGCCGCCGCCGGGGGCCTGTGCCCGCCGGCCTCGGGCCGGTCCTCTTCCTCGCCGGCGTGGACGGGGCGCCGCTCCGCTACCGGGTCTGGCACCTCGTGGAACGTCTCGCGCTCCGCGGCGTCCATTGCGAGGTGCTCCACCACTCCGACTCGAACGCCCGGGCCGCGGCCGCCCGCGCCGGCTGCGTCGTGCTGGCGAGGGCGCCCTTCGGCGCGACCGTGGCCGCGGTGGTCGCGTCCGCGCGGGCGCGGGGGGTGCCGGTCGTGTTCTCGGCCGACGACCTCGTGTTCTCGCCCGAGGACTGCGACGCGCCCGCGCTCGCCGACCCGCGCGAGGAGGTCGCACGCGGTTTCCGCTGGACGCTCGACGCCTACGCACGCAGCCTCGACGCGAGCGATGCCTTCCTCGGTTCGACCGACGCGCTGGTCCTGGCCGCGCGAGCGCGCGGCGTGCCCGGCTTCGTGGTCCGCAACGGCACCGGGCGCGCGCTGCTCGATCGCCTCGACCGCGCGCGGCTCGCGCGCATCGCGGCGGAGGACGCACGCCCCGCGGCACCGGACCGACCGAGGATCGGCTTCCTCACCGGCACCGACACCCACGACCGGGACCTCGCCATGATCGCATCGCCGCTCGCCCGCGCGCTCGGTCGCGTGCCGGGCGCGAAGCTCGTCGTGGTCGGACCGGCCGAGGTCCCGGCCGAGCTCGCGTCGCTCGGGGAGCGGGTCGAGCGACGGCCCTTCGTGCCCTGGAGCGAGCTCGCCGGCCTCGTGGCCGGCCTCGACCTCTGCCTCGCTCCGCTCGAGCGGCCGAGCCGCTTCAACGAGGCCAAGAGCGAGGTGAAGTTCATCGAGGCCTCGCTCGCGGGCGTCGCGGTGGTGGCGAGCCCGACCGGGCCGTTTCGCCTCGCCTCGCGGGACGGCCGGTTCGCCCGGCTCGCCGGCGACGAGGCCGAGTGGGAGGCCGCGGTGGTCGAGCTCGCGTCGGACCCGGACCGCAGGAGCGCGCTCGCGCGGGCCGCGCGGCGCCACGTGGTTTTTCGTTATGGTCCGCACGTGCAGGCGGATGCCCTCGTGGACGGAATGGTCGACGTCGTCGCCCGCGGTGCGCGCCCCGGGCGCCCGCCGCTCCCCGAGCCCGTCGCTCTCGACGGCGACGGCGAGGAGGGCTCCTGCGTGGCGCTCGAGCCGGCCGACCTGCCGTGGGACGGCTGGCAGCTCGTCGCCGACGAAGGCTCGACCGTCGGGCCCGGCCGCCCGATCGAGCAGGAGATCCCGGTGCGATCGTCCGGGCTCCGCCGCGTCGACGTGATGGTCGGCACGTCCTGGCGGCGCAACCGTCACCGCCTCCTGCTCTCGCTCCGCGACGAACGCGGGCGCGAGGTCGGGCGCCGCGAGGTCGACGCCGGGCGTCTCGTCGACCGGGGATGGGTCTCGGTCGAGGTCGAAGCCGGAGCCGAGGTGCGACCCGGCGAGGTCGTCATGCTGCGGGCCGACGCGCCCGACGCCTCGCCCGGCAACGAGGTGCTGCTCTGGCACGGCGCGTCGGCGGCCGGCGCGCTGCGGGTCGGCGGGGAGACGCTGCGGGGGCGCGCGCTCGCGTTCCGCAGCTTCGCGGAGGGGGCGTGAGCATTCTCGTGGTGAGCTGGGACCGCGTCGGCGCCCGCATGGCGGGATCGGCGGCGCGGGCCTTCGAGATGGCGGCGGCGCTCGCGCGCTCGGGCGAAGACGTCGTGCTCGGCGCGCCCGAGGGCAGCGACGCCCCGCGCGAGGTGCACGGGCTGCGCCTCGTGCGCGTGCCTTCGGAGTCCTCGATCACGGCCCTCGTCGACGCGTGCGACGCGGTCGTGCTGCCCGGCCGCATGGAACTCGTCTCGGCGCCGCGCAAGCCTTGCGTCGTCGACCTCTACGACCCCTTCCTGCTCTCGAACCTCGACCTCCACGGCGCGGACTTCACGCGCTCGGGCGGCCGCCCGCTCCTCGCGCTGCGCTGGCTCGAGCACCACCTGCGCCACGGCGACTTCTTCCTGTGCGCGAGCGAGGCGCAGCGCGCCTTCTGGCTCGGCATGCTCGCGTCCGCGGGGCGCGTGAACCGCGCGAACTACGAGCGCGACCCCGAGCTGCGCTCGCTGATCGACATCGTTCCCTTCGGCGTGCCCGACGAGCCGCCCGTGCCGGGAGCCCCGGTGATGCGCGGCGTGCTGCCGGGCATCGGCGAGCACGACCGCGTCGTGCTCTGGGCCGGTGGCCTCTGGAACTGGGTCGACCCGCTCACGCTGGTGCGCGCCGCGGCCCTGCTGCGCGATCGCCGTCCCGAGGTCCGGACGGTCTTCCTCGGCACGCGGCACCCGAACCCCGAGATCGGCCAGATGGCGATCGCGCGCGAGGCGATCGCGCTCGCGGGCGAACTCGGGCTCGACGGCCGCGTCTCGTTCGTCGACTGGGTGCCCTACGAGGAGCGCCAGCGCTGGCTGCTCGAGTGCGACGTCGGCGTGAGCCTGCACCGCCGCGGCGTCGAGTCGGAATTCGCGTTCCGCACGCGCACGCTCGACTACGTGTGGGCGCTTCGCCCGATGGTCGTGACCACGGGCGACGACCTCGCCTCGCGCGTCGAGCGCGAGCACCTCGGCCGGGTCGTGCCCCCCGACGATCCCGGGGCGGTCGCCGCCGCGATCGAGGCGGTGCTCGACGATCCCGAAGCGGCGGCCCGCACGGCGCGTCTCGAGACCGCGCGCCGCGGCTTCTCCTGGCAGCGCGCGGTCGAGCCGCTGCGTCGCTTCGCCCGCGCGCCGCGCCGCGCGAACGACCGCGAGGGCGGTGCCTGGGTCGCGCCGGACGCGCGCCGCGAGGAGATGCCCGACGTCGAGTCGGCGCTGGTCTCGGAGGACTTCGTCGCCGGCCCGCGCTCGGTGTCGCCTCGTCTCGGCGGCGACGTGGCGCCGGTGCGCCGCTTCCGCGCGTCCTTCGACCGGCTCTGCCGGGTCGACGCGCTGCCGTGGGTCGAGCCGCCGGTCGACGGCGCGAATCTCGTCATGGAACTGCGCGAGGCCGGCAGCCGCGGCGCGCCGGCCGCGCGCGTGATCGTCCCGGCCCCGGTGCTGCCGCGCGACGGCTGGCAGCGCTTCGAGTTCCGGCCGATCGAGCACTCCGCGGGGCGCGAGTGGGAGGTTCGATTCTCGCTCGCGGCGACGCCGGTCGTCGCCGAGGACCACCTGCGGCCGACGAGCCCGTTCGCGCCGGGCCGCGTCTGCCTCTGGCTCTGCGGCGCCTCCCCCGAGGCTCCTGCCGGCGAGCCGGTGCTGGTCGCGCGCTACCTGCTCGCGGGCGTCGCCTCGGAGCTGCCGGTCCCCGAGGAGTCGTTCCTCTTCCTGCACAACACGACGGTGCCGGTCGCGGGAGCCGTCGACGCATCGTTCCCGCTGGTCGCGCTCGAGTCCGGGGACGGACCGCAGGTGGTGGCCGACGTCGAGCGCCTGCGCGTGGAACTCGCGCAGGTCGCGGTGCAGGCGGCCGGCGGACGGCAGGCGCTGCTCGAGTTCGACGAGCGCCTCGAGGAGTTCGACGAGCGCCTCGAGGCGCGGGTCGAGAAGATGGTGGCCGAGCGCCTCGACGCACACGTCGACGAGAAGGTCGTCGAGAGCGTGGTGCGCGGAGCGCGCGAGGAGATCGAGCGGAACTACGAGTGGAGGATCCGCGGGCAGGCGACGGACACGGCGCGCGAAGCCGCGCGCGAGGAGATCGAGCGGAACTACGAGTGGAGGATCCGCGGGCAGGCGACGGACACGGCGCGCGAAGCCGCGCGCGAGACCTCCCGCGCGGAGATCGACGCGCTGCGCGGCGAGATCGACGCGCGGGTGGCCGCGGCGGTCGACGAGGCCCGCTCCGCCGCCTGGTCCGCCCGCGCCGGCATGCGCGAGGAGATCGCCGGCACCTCGATCGTGGGCCTGCTCGCGCGCCGCGCCGTCCGCACTGCGCGCCGCGTCGTCCGCGCCGGGTCCTGGCTCGCGACCCGCGCGTTCGTCGCGCTGCTCTCGCTGCTCTCGGTCCCGCTCGGTCTTCTCGCCTGGTTCGCGATCACCGCGACGGACCTGTTCGCCCGTCTGCGCGGCGCGGATCGCACGCCGCGCGGGCTCGCGGGTGCGCCCCGCACCTCCGCGATTCCCGCCGACGCGCCGGTGTCGATCGTCATCCCGACCTGGAACGGCGCCTCGCTGCTCGAGATGAGCCTGCCGCCGCTCTTCGAGGCGCTGCGGGTCCACGGCCATCCCGACGACGAGATCATCGTGGTCGACAACGGCAGCGAGGACGAGACGACGCAGGTGCTGGAGCGATTCGCCGGCCCGCAGCTCCGCCCGATCCGGCTCGACCGCAACCACGGCTTCGCCGGCGCCACCAACCGCGGCACGGCGGACGCGCGCAACCCGGTCGTGATCCTGCTCAACAACGACATGGTCGTCGAGCCCGACTTCGTGCAGCCGCTGCTCGACGCCTTCGTCGAGGAGCCCGGGGCCTTCGGCATCTCCTGCCAGATCGACTTCCTCGACCCGAAGAAGGAGCGCTGGGAGACCGGCAAGGTGCACGCGCGCTTCGAGCAGGGCTCGGTGCGTCTCTTCCACCTCGACCGCTTCGACGCGGACCTCCTCTACCCGGTGTTCTTCGCGGGCGGCGGGGCCTCGGCCTACGACCGCGCGAAGTTCATGGAGCTCGGCGGCTTCGACGAGGCGGTGTTCTCGCCCGTCTACATCGAGGACGTCGACCTGGGCTACCGCGCGTGGAAGCGAGGCTGGCCGTCGCTCATGGCGCCGCGCTCCTTCGTCCACCACAAGCACCGCGGCACGACCCGCCGGATCTGGAGCGAGGGGCGCATCCACAGCTTCTTCGTGAAGAACCTGGCGGCGCTGCTCTGGAAGAACGTGGACTCGCGTCGCATCCTCGCGCGCCACCTCGCGGGGCTCGCGGTGACGCCGTGGCGCTGCCTCCACGACCAGGGCGGGCGCGCGGCGCTCCTCACCTTCGTCGGCCTGCTCAGGCAGATCCCGCCGACGATGCGCGCTCGCCTCGCCGAGGCGCGGGTGCCGCGAGCGCTCTCCGACGAGGAGATCTTCGCGCTCTCGCGCCACCGACACGCCTACCGCGCCCGCTACCACGCGGACGACGCGCGGGTCGCGCCCGAGAAGCCGCAGGTGCTGCTGGTCTCGCCCTACAGCCCGGTGCCCGCGGTCCACGGCGGGGCGACCCGCATCGCGAACCTGCTGCGCGAGATGCGCGACGCCTGCGACGTGACGCTCGTCACCTACTGGGACACGGAGCCCGAGGCGGCCCCGGAGAGCGTCGCCGAACTCCGCACGCTCTGCCGCGAGGCGATCCTCGTGAAGCGAGACATGGGAGGGACCGGCCCCGGCCTGCTGCCGAGGGCGACGGTGGGCTTCTGGTCGCAGGCGATGTTCGACGAGGTCGAGTTCCAACTCGACCGCCGGCGCTTCGACGTCGTGCAGGTCGAGTACACCCACATGGCGCACTACCTCCCGCCCCCCTGCGAGGGACTGCTCCGGGTGCTGGTCGAACACGACGTCGCCTCGGTCGTCGCCCGCCGCGTGCGCGAGGCCCAGCCGACGGCGCTCCGCCGCTGGCGCAAGTGGCGCGACGAGCTCCGCATGCTCGAGTACGAGACGAATCACGTCGAGGACGCGGACCTCGTCGTGGCGATGAGCGAGGTCGACCGCGACGCGCTCGGTCGCGCGGTCGACCCCTCCCACGTCGTCGTCGTTCCGAACGGCGTCTCCTGCCGCGATTTCCCGGTGCGCACCGAGCCCGCCGAGCCTGCGACCATCCTCTTCGTCGGCTTCTTCCGGCACGACCCGAACGTCGAGGCGGTCGAGTGGTTCGCGCGCGAGGTCCTGCCGCGGGTGCGCGACGCGGTGCCCGAGGCGGTCTTCCGCGTCGTCGGAGCCTACCCGCCCGACGGGCTGCGCACGCTCGCGGCGACCACGCCCGGATTCGAGTTGACCGGGCGAGTCCCGTCGACCGCCCCGCACTACCGGCGCGCGACGGTGTTCGTCGCGCCGATCCTCCAGGGGTCGGGGACGCGGCTCAAGATCCTGGAGGCGATGGCGAGCGGAAGCCCGGTCGTCTCCACGACGATCGGTGCCGAGGGGCTCGGCGCGGGGCCGGGCGAGATCCGCATCGCGGACGACCCGGCGGCGTTCGCGGAGGCGATCGTCGCGCTCCTGCGCGACCCCGCCGAGCGCGACGCGATCGCGCGTCGTGCGCGCGCGTTCGTCGAGGAGCGCTTCGACTGGCCCGCGATCGCCCGACGCATGCTTGAGGCCTGGGCGGGGGCCGGCGTCCCGTTCCCCGCGCACGTACCCGGGGCCGTCGGGGCGGCCCACGAGCAGGTCGTCGGGGAAGCGACCGGGATTCCGGCGGACGACCGGCGACGGGCGGGAGGTGCGCGTTGAACCCGGTCGCCTTCCTGCGCCACGTCGACTGGGGGAGCGTGCGCGACGTCGCGCTCGTCCAGACCGGGCCCGCACACCGCCTGCCGCAAGTGCTCGCACGGCTGCGTGCGGAGTTCCCGTCGGCCTCGATCCAGGCGGTGGTGGAAGAGGACGGCGCCGCCGTGCTGCCCGCCGACGGCATCGCGGTCGCGGTGGCCCGCCCCGGCCGCCGGCTCGACCTCCTGCGCGAGCTCCGCAAGCGGCGCTTCGACCTGGTCGTGATCCAGCTCGACGACCAGCCGATGGCCGAGCTCGGCCGGCTCGCGTTCCTGCTGCGCGCGCGCTCGATGCTCGCCTTCAACCAGAACCTCGACCACTTCCCCGTGAACGTGCACCGGGCGGCGACCATCTCGCAGCACTTCGGCGGCGACGGCCGGGGCGGCTCGGCGCTCGCCTTCCTGTTCGCGAGGCGCATCCTCTCGGCGACGGTGGTCGGACCGGCGACCACGGCGTGGCTCGCGGCGAAGGCCGCGCGGCGCCGCGTGCGCGGCCCGCGAACGCGTGCGGCGGTGCTCGCGGCCCGCGAGCGCAGGTCCGGGCGCGCGTGAGGGTCGTCCTCTACACGCGCGACGGCTGCGGGCACTGCGACCGCGTGCGTGCGGAACTCGCTGCCGGGGACGATCGCGTGACCGAGGTCAACCTGAGCCGCGAGCCGCAGGCGACCACCGAGTTCATGAAGGTCTCCGGCGGACGGCGGATCGTGCCCGTGATCGTCCGCGGCGGACGGGTCGAGATCGCCCCGGGGGGAGGCACCGAGTTCTGAGGACGGGTCCGTGCGGCGGCTCGGCGGTGCCGCTGCGCGACGGGGGCGCTTCCCGCGTCGCGGAATCCGCGAGAATTGAAAGCCCCGGACCCCCTTGGTAGCCGCCCCGGATGGACTACCGCGCGACGCTCCGCCTGCCGGCGACCGACTTCCCGATGCGCGCGAACGCGCCGAAGCGGGAGCCGGAGGCGATCGCGCGCTGGGACGCGATGGGCCTCTACGAGCGGATGCTCGCGCAGCGCGCCGACGCCCCGCTCTTCGTCCTCCACGACGGCCCGCCGTACGCCAACGGCCACATGCACCTCGGCCACGCCCTGAACCGCGTGCTGAAGGACATCGTCGTCAAGTACAAGCACCTGGCCGGGTTCCGCACGCCCTACGTCCCGGGCTGGGACTGCCACGGGCTGCCGATCGAGCTGCAGGTCGAGCAGGAGATCGGCCGCGAGAAGAAGGCGGCGATGGACCCCGTCGAGGTGCGCCGTCGGTGCGATGCGCACGCTCGCAAGTTCGTCGGCATCCAGCGCGACGAGGTGCGGCGGCTCGGCGTGCTCGGCGCCTGGGACGACCCCTACCTGACGCTCGCGCCGGGCTACGAGGCGCAGCAGGTGCGCGAGCTCGGGCGGATCGCGGCCTCGGGCGCGCTCTACCGCAAGAAGAAGCCGGTCTACTGGTGTGCGTCCTGCGAAACGGCGCTCGCGGAGGCGGAGGTCGAGTACGAGGAGAAGACCTCGCGCAGCGTCTGGGTCCGCTTCGCGCTTCCGGGCGGGGCCGCCGCCCTCGGCGAGGCCGTCGTCGGCGGCGGGGACGCGGGGGAAGGTCGCGCGGCCCTCGTCGCCTGGACGACCACGCCCTGGACGCTGCCCGCCAACCTCGCGCTCTCGCTCAACCCGGAGCTCGCCTACGCCGGCCTCCTGCTCGACGACGGCGAGGTGGCGATCGTCGCCGAAGGCCTCGTCGACGCCTTTCTCGCGGCGACCGGCTGCCGGGAGGCCCCCGGCTCGCGCCGGCTGCGGATCGACCCTCGACGGCTCGAGCGACGCGCCTTCCGCCACCCGTGGATCGACCGGGAGGTGCCGGTCGTGCTGGGCGACCACGTGACGCTCGAGAGCGGCACCGGAGTCGTCCACACGGCACCGGGGCACGGGCAGGAGGATTACCTGGTCGGGCTCCGTTACGGGCTCGACGTCTACTCGCCGGTCGACGGCCGCGGCAGGTTCACCGACGAGGTCCCCGAACTCGCGGGCCAGCGCGTCTTCGACGCCGATGCCCGCGTCGTCGAGATCCTGCGGGAGGCCGGCGCGCTGGTCGCCGAGGCGCCGCTGCGGCATTCCTACCCGCACTGCTGGCGCTGCAAGAAACCGCTGCTCTTCCGCGGCACCGAGCAGTGGTTCGTCTCGATGGAGGAGACGGGGCTGCGCGCGCGGTCGCTCGACGCGATCGACCGGGTGCAGTGGGTGCCGCCCTGGGGTCGCGACCGCATCCGCGGCATGATCTCGACGCGACCGGACTGGTGCATCTCGCGCCAGCGCCTGTGGGGGGTCCCGATCACCGCCGTCTTCTGCGAGGCGTGCGGCGAGGCCCACCTGACGCCGGAGATCGCCGACCACGTGGCCGCGATCGTCGAGCGGGAGGGCTCCGACGCCTGGTTTTCCCGGCCCGTCGCCGAACTCCTGCCGCCGGGGCTCCGCTGCGGCTGCGGCGGCAC
>JAGWVP010000085.1 GCA_018970825.1 bacterium
AGGGATTACACGCGACGCGAAGGGTGACTGTCCCGCAGCCGATCGGAGCCGGCGGTGCACCCGGGCGAGAGTGGCGGAACTGGCAGACGCACTAGACTTAGGATCTAGCGGGCAACCGTGGGGGTTCGAGTCCCCCCTCTCGCATTTCACCGCGCGCTTCCGGCCGGGCCTCCGGTCGTCCCGATGGCCCGGCCGGGGAGCGCGATCGAATCGACGTCCGTCGAGCGTCCCTTGAGGCGCCTTCCCGCCTCGGGTACGACCGGGAAGGCCGCGAGAGTTCGCGCGCGCCGCCGGGGTCGGCCCCGCGGCAGGAAGCCCGGCGAGGTCCATGAAGGTCGAGATCGAGGAAGTCAGCCCCACGCGTCGCAAGATCGCCATCGAGGTTCCCGCGGAGCGCGTCGCGAGCGAATTCGAGCGCGCCTTCCGCAGCGTCTCCCAGCGCGCCCGCATCAAGGGGTTCCGCCCGGGGCGCATCCCGCGGCCCGTGCTCGAGCGCTTCTTCGGGGACGAGGTCCGCAACCAGGTCGCGACGATCCTCGTCCGCGAGGGGGTCGGCGGGGCGATCGAGGAATCGAACCTCCAGGTGGTCTCGCAGCCCGAGCTCGACATCGGCACGCTCGCCGAGAACGAGGCCCTGCGCTTCTCGGCCATGGTCGACGTCCGCCCGGAACTCGGGGCGATCGACCTCGAAGGGCTCGCCGCCGAGCGACCGGTCGTGCCGATCGGGGACGAGGAGGTCGACAAGGTCGTCGAGCAGTTGCGCCAGCGCTTCGCCGAGCTGGTTCCGGTCGAGGGCCGCCCGGAACTCGCGCGAGGCGATTTCGCCAAGATCGACGTCGAGGTCTCCTGCGACGGCCGGTCGGTCGAGGGCATCGGTGCCAAGGGGGCGAACGTCGAAGTCGGGGCGGGGGCGCTTCCGCCCGCCGTGGACGAGCGACTGTCGATCGCCCGGGTCGGGGAGACGTTCACCGCGGAGGCCCCGGCTCCCGAGGGAGCTCCCGAGGATCTCGCCGGCAAGGCCCTCGCGTGGCAGGTCACCGTCCATTCGATCGCGGAGCGACGGCTGCCCGAGGTGGACGACGAGTTCGCGAAGGACCACGGCGACTGCGAGACGCTCGGCGAGCTTCGAGAGAAGATCCGGGTCCAGCTCGAGCAGGACACTTCCCGTCGCGCCGACGCCGCGGTGCGGGAGCAGGTGGTCGAGCAGCTCCTCTCGCGCCAGTCGATCGACGTCCCGGCCTCGCTCGTCGAGCGCCGGATCGGAGAACTGCTCTCCGAGTTCAAGATGGAACTGCTCGGCCGCGGTCTCCAGCTCGCGAGCGACGAGCACGAGACCGAGGCGAAGGAAAAGCTCGCGCCGCGCGCGGAGCGCGACGTGCGGGTCGGCCTCCTGCTCGACGCGCTCGTTCGCCAGCTCGGGATCGAGGTGTCCGACGAGGATCTCGCCGAGCGCATCGGTCGCATCCTCGCGAGCGCCGGTCGCCACCGCGACCAGGTGCGAGAGCACTACCAGCACGAGCACGCGCGTGACGCGGTGCGTTCGGAGATGCAGCGGGCGGCTGCGCTCGAACGCGTGGTCGAGCGCGCCGCGGTGAGGGAAGCCGCCTCCGGGCCGGGCTGAAGAACCCGCGTTGCCCGCCATTCCCCAAAGGTCTAGGATCCGAAGGTGATGACGAATTCGACGAAGCCATCGAGGGGAGGGCGGTCTTGAGGGGTCAATTGGTCCCGATGGTGGTCGAGCAGACCGGCCGCGGGGAACGTGCCTACGACATCTTCTCGAGGCTCCTGAAGGACCGGATCGTGTTCCTCGGGACCCAGGTGACCGACGAGATCGCGAACCTGGTGATCGCCCAGCTCCTCTTCCTGGAGTCGGAGGATCCCGAGAAGGACATCCACTTCTACATCAACTCGCCGGGCGGATCGGTCTCGGCCGGCCTCGCGATCTACGACACCATGCAGTACATCCGGCCGCCCGTCTCGACGCTCTGCCTGGGGCAGGCGGCGAGCATGGGGGCCCTGCTCCTCGGTGCCGGGGAGAAGGGCAAGCGCTTCGCGCTCCCCTACTCGCGGATCATGATCCACCAGCCGCTCGGCGGGGCCCAGGGGCAGGCGACCGACATCGACATCCAGGCCCGCGAGATCCTGCGCATCCGCGAGCAGTTGAACAACATCATCGCCCGACACACCGGGCAGAGCCTCAAGCGGATCGAGAAGGACACCGACCGCGACTTCTTCATGACGGCCAAGCAGGCCGTCGAATACGGGATCGTCGACGAGGTGATCGTCGCCCGGAAGAAGGGCTAGGGGGTTTCATGGCGAAGCACGGCGACGACCGATCCGGCAACCTGGTCTGCTCGTTCTGCGGCAAGAGCCAGGACGAGGTCCGAAAGCTGATCGCGGGCCCCACGGTCTACATCTGCGACGAGTGCATCGACCTCTGCAACGACATCATCGCGGAGGAGTGCGACCAGGAGGAGGGCGTCGCGTCCGGCTCCGCGGTGCCGAAGCCCGCCGAGATCAAGAAGGTCCTCGACCAGTACGTGATCGGGCAGGAGCGCGCGAAGCGGATCCTGTCGGTGGCGGTCCACAACCACTACAAGCGCATCGACTCGCAGCTCGTGACCGGGGACGTCGAGTTGCAGAAGTCGAACATCATCCTCATCGGGCCGACCGGCTCGGGCAAGACGCTGCTCGCGCAGACGCTCGCGCGCTTCCTCCAGGTCCCGTTCGCGATCGCGGACGCGACCTCGCTCACCGAGGCGGGCTACGTCGGCGAAGACGTCGAGAACATCATCCTCTCCCTGCTCCAGAACGCCGACTACGACGTCGAGAAGTGCCAGCGCGGCATCGTCTACATCGACGAGATCGACAAGATCGCGCGCAAGGGCGACAACCCCTCGATCACCCGCGACGTCTCCGGCGAGGGCGTCCAGCAGGCCCTGCTCAAGATCATCGAGGGCACGACCGCGTCGGTTCCGCCCAAGGGCGGTCGAAAGCACCCGCAGCAGGAGTTCCTCCAGGTCGACACGACCAACATCCTGTTCATCTGCGGCGGGGCGTTCGTCGGCCTCGAGGACATCATCCGCCGCCGCGTCGGGCTGAAGGCCGTGGGCTTCGGCGCGGAGATCCGCCGCAAGGACGAGCGCCGCGCGAGCGAGCTCTTCCAGGACGTCCAGACCGAGGACCTGCTCAAGTTCGGGCTGATCCCCGAGTTCGTCGGTCGCCTGCCGATGATCGCGACGCTCGAGGAACTCGACGAGCAGGCGCTCGTGCGGATCCTGCGCGAGCCCAAGAACGCGCTCACCCGGCAGTACCAGAAGCTCTTCGAGATGGAGAACGTCCACCTCAAGTTCACCGACGGTGCGCTCACCGCGATCGCGCGCGAGGCGCTCAAGCGGAAGTCCGGCGCCCGCGGACTGCGAGCCATCATGGAAAACGTGATGCTCGACATCATGTACGACATCCCGTCCCAGCCGAACATCAAGGAGGTGCTCATCTCCGAGGAGGTGATCACCTCGCACGAGCAGCCGATCGTTCTGTACCAGAAGGCCGCCGAGACGGCCTGAGAGGGGCCCGCATGCTCTTCCGCAACGAGAAGGACAAGAAGGACCCCGGCGGCGAGGATCCGGGAGGGCTGCGCGTCCCGCTGCTGCCCCTGCGGGACATCATCGTCTTCCCCCACATGGTCGTCCCGCTGTTCGTCGGGCGCCAGAAGTCGATCCGCGCGCTCGAAGAGGCGATGAACCGGCAGAAGTTCATCCTGCTCGCGGCCCAGAAGGACGCGAAGACCAACGAGCCCTCCGAGGCCGACATCTACGACGTCGGGACGCTCGGCACGGTGGTGCAGCTGCTCCGACTGCCCGACGGCACGGTGAAGGTGCTCGTCGAGGGCAAGAAGCGCGCCCGCATCCTGCGCTACGTGCCCAACGCCGAGTTCTTCCTGGTCGACGCCGAGGAGGTCGAGGAGGCCGTCGAGAGCTCGACCGAGATCGAGGCGCTGTGCCGCAGCGTGAACTCGACCTTCGAGAACTACGTCAAGCTGAACAAGAAGATCCCGCCCGAGATGATCATGTCGGTCGCCTCGATCACCGACCCCTCGCGTCTCGCGGACACGATCGTCGCGCACCTCGGAATCAAGCTCGAGGAGAAGGAAGCCCTGCTCGAGTCCTTCGATCCCGCGCAGCGGCTCGAGAAGGTCCTCGGGCACATGCGCAGCGAGATCGAGATCCTCGAGGTCGAGAAGCGCATCCGCACCCGCGTCAAGAAGCAGATGGAGAAGACGCAGAAGGAGTACTACCTCAACGAGCAGATGCGGGCGATCCAGAAGGAGCTCGGCGAGAAGGACGAATTCAAGAACGAGATCCAGGAGCTCGAGGAGAAGATCAAGGCCCGCAAGATGACCGCGGAGGCCCAGGAGAAGGCCGAGAAGGAGCTCCGCAAGCTCAAGATGATGTCGCCCATGTCCGCCGAGGCGACCGTCGTCCGCAACTACATCGACTGGCTCATCTCGCTGCCCTGGAACGAGTTCACCGAGGACAAGCTCGACGTCTCCGAGGCCGAGAAGGTTCTCGAGGAGGACCACTACGGGCTCGAGAAGGTGAAGCAGCGGATCCTCGAATACCTGGCCGTCCAGAGCCTCGTGGGCGAGCTGAAGGGGCCGATTCTCTGCCTCGTCGGGCCTCCCGGCGTCGGCAAGACCTCGCTCGGCAAGTCGATCGCCCGCGCGACGGGGCGGAAGTTCGTACGCGTCTCGCTCGGCGGCGTCCGCGACGAGGCCGAGATCCGGGGCCACCGCCGGACCTACATCGGGGCGCTTCCGGGCAAGGTGATCCAGTCGATGAAGAAGGCCGGGTCGAGCAACCCGGTCTTCCTGCTCGACGAGATCGACAAGATGTCGACCGACTTCCGCGGGGACCCGTCGTCGGCGCTCCTCGAGGTGCTCGACCCCGAGCAGAACACGACCTTCGCCGACCACTACCTCGACGTCGACTACGACCTCTCGAAGGTGATGTTCATCACCACCGCGAACAACCTGGAGCGCATCCCGCGGCCCCTGCAGGACCGCATGGAGATCATCCGGATCGCCGGGTACACGGAGATCGAGAAGCTCAACATCGCGAAGCGCTACCTGGTCCCCAAGGTGCGCGAGCAGAACGGGCTCAAGGAGGGGAACCTCGAGTTCTCCGACAACGCGATCCTCGGCATCATCCGGCACTACACGAAGGAGGCGGGCGTCCGCAGCCTCGAGCGCGAACTCGCCTCGGTCTGTCGCAAGATCGTGCTCGAGGTCGTGAAGGGAGACCGGGACGCGAGTTTCGTCGTGAACTCGAAGAGCCTGCAGAAGTACCTCGGACCCGAGAAGTTCCGCTACGGGCGGGCCGAGGAGGAGAGCAAGATCGGCACGACGACCGGTCTCGCGTGGACCGACCTGGGGGGAGAACTGCTCGCCACCGAGGTCGCGGTGGTCCCCGGCAAGGGCCGGCTCACGATCACCGGGCGACTCGGCGAGGTCATGCAGGAGTCCGCACAGGCGGCGATGAGTTACGTCCGGTCTCGCGCCGACGACCTCGGGCTCGAGCGCGACTTCTACCAGAAGGTCGACATCCACATTCACGTCCCCGAGGGAGCGACCCCGAAGGACGGGCCGTCGGCCGGCATCACTCTCGCGACGTCGCTCGTCTCGGCGCTCACCCGGATCCCCGTCCGGGCCGACCTCGCGATGACCGGCGAGGTCACGCTGCGCGGCAGCGTTCTCCCGATCGGCGGGCTGAAGGAGAAGGTGCTCGCCGCTCACCGCGGCGGGATCAAGCACGTCCTGATCCCGGTCGAGAACGAAAAGGACATCTCCGAGATCCCTCCGGCCGTCCTGAAGAGCGTCACGATCGAGCTCGTCCAGCACATGGACGAAGTGCTTCGGAAGGCGCTCGTCCTCGAGGACCCCGAGAGCTTCATGAAGAAGAAGGCCGAGCCGGTCGCGGAGGCCGGGTTCGTGCCGCCTCCGACTCCGACCGACGTCGTGACCCACTGAGGCCCGGGGGGCGGAGCGCCCCCGGGGCCTCGGGAAACGACTGTCGCCCGACGGCGGTTGCAGTGCAGTCGGGTCACGGCCCCTCCGTCCTGCCGGCGCGGTCGACCTGCCCGGGGGAAGCTTCGTCGCCGAGTCGCGGCGGCTCGGGACCGTCAGCCCCGGATTGAAGTGCGTCCCCGACCCTGATAGCGAAGGCGCCGGATAGGGGGGCGAACGATGACCAAGGCAGACCTGATCGACGCGGTGGCGACCAAGATCGACCTCCCGAAGACGACCGCCGAGCGGGCCGTCAACCTGATCTTCGACGACATCGTCGCGGCCTTGAAGGCGACCGGGAAGGTCAACATCTCGGGCTTCGGCACGTTTTCGGTCTCGGAGCGCAAGGCGCGCCAGGGCCGCAACCCGAAGACCGGCGAGACGATCGACATTCCCGCCTCCCGGGCGGCCAAGTTCAAGCCCGGCAAGGTGCTGAAGGACTCGCTGAACTGATCCGAGTCCTCGCTCGCGGGGCGGGGTGGGCCGGTCGGGCGGTTAGCTCAGCTGGCAGAGCATCGGCCTTACAAGCCGGGGGTCATCCGTTCGATCCGGATACCGCCCAGTCCTCCCCCCGATCCTTGCCGAGCCCTCGGGCGACTGTTAGTCCCACGGGACTTGCGGGGTCGTAGCTCAGCTGGTTAGAGCGCCGGCCTGTCACGCCGGAGGTCGCGAGTTCGAGCCTCGTCGGCCCCGCTGTTCAACTTGCCAAGGTAAAGGATCGGCTTCGATCGGAGGGGTGACGCCCCGGTCGTCGCAGGGGAGCCCATGGGATCGAAGACGACGGTGGTGAGCCGGGAAGATGCGCTGGCGCAGCGGCAGTGGTACGTGATCGATGCCGACGGCCGGGCGCTCGGCCGCCTCGCGACCCAGGCCGCGGGGCTCCTTCGTGGAAAGGGCAAGCCGATCTTTTCCCCGCACATCGACTGCGGGGACTTCGTCATCGTGGTGAACGCCTCGAAGGTGAAGCTGACCGGCGGCAAGGCGAAGGACAAGATCTACTACCGCCACTCGGAGTATCCCGGCGGCCTGCGGGCCACGGCGGCCGGCAAGCTGCTCGACGAGCGGCCGGAGCGCATGCTCCGCGAGGCGATCGCGGGCATGCTGCCGAAGAACCGTCTCGGCAAGCGACTCATCACGAAGCTCAAGATCTATCGGGGCAGCGAGCATCCCCACGGCGCGCAGCAGGCGGTCGCGGTCGGGGCGAAGGACTGATTCATGGCTGAGCGAGCGCAGGCGCATCGGGCGACGGGCAAGAGGAAGACGGCGGTCGCCCAGGTGAGGCTCCTCCCCGGAGACGGGCGGATCCTCGTCAACGAGCGTGCCATCGAGGAGTACTTCGGTCGCGAGACCTCCCGCATGATCGTGAACCAGCCCTTCGAGGTGTCCGAGCTCCTCGGTCGCTGGGACGTCGCGGTCCGCGTCCGCGGCGGCGGCGTGTCCGCCCAGGCTTCCGCGATCCGCCACGGCATCGCGCGGGCCCTGCTCGAAGCCGACGGCGCGCTCCGCCCGGCCTTGAAGAAGGCCGGCTACCTGACGCGCGATTCCCGCGAGGTCGAGCGCAAGAAGTACGGGCGCCACAAGGCGCGCAAGCGGCCGCAGTACTCGAAGCGCTGAGCCGACCCGGCGCTTCTCGCGCCGGAACGTTTGGGCCGCGCGGAGCGCGCGGCTCAGTCGGAGCCGAGGAAGAAGATCGCGCCGATCGCGGCGAAGATCAGGTTCGGGCTCCAGGCCGCGACCGCGGGCGGCAGGACGCCGCTCTTGCCGAGGCTCGTCGCGAAGGCCAGCACGACCCAGAAGCTGAAGCCGACGACGAGCGCGGTGCCCACGTTCGCCGCCACGCCGGCCTGACGACTCCGCCGGACGGCGAGCGGCAGGGCGATCATCGCCATGACGAGGCTCACGAAGGGCACCGAGAGCTTCAGCATGAGGCCGACGCGGGAGTCGGTCGTGTCGATGCCCTTCTTCTCGAGGTCGGCGATCTCCCGCCGCAGTTCGCGGTAGCTCAGTTCCTCGGGCTCGCGGTAGGCGGCGCCGAGGTCCTCCGGAGTCTCGACGAGTCCCAGGTCGTCGGGCGGGAGAGGCTTCGTCTCGAGGTCGCCCGTCGGTCCGAACAGGACCTCGACCGCGTCGGTCGCGACCCATCGCTCGCCCGTCCACTTCGCGAGCGGCGCGGTGACGATGCGCCGCAGGTGGAAATCGTCGTCGAACTCGTAGCGACGCAGGCCGTGGACCCGGTCCTGCTTCGCGTCGAAGCGGTCGATGTTCGTGAAGGCGCGCAGGCCGTGGTACCAGATCTCGAACTCGTTGAAGTGGGAACGGACCTGCTTCTTGCGGATCTTCACCCGCTCGACCTGGTGGGCACGGAGCGCCGTGGCGGGCACCACCCACTCGTTCCACGCGAGCATGAGGACCGAGATCGCGAGGCAGGCCCCGAGGACGGGGGCCGCGATCTGCGCGAGGCTGATGCCGCAGGCGCGCATCGCCATGAGCTCGTTGCGTCGAGCGAGCGCCCCGAGCCCGAGCAGCGTCGCCGCGAGCACCGCGACCGGCATGATCTCGGTCAGGATCCGGGGGATCTTGAGAAGGAAGTAGAGCAGGATGAGCCCGACGCTCGCGCCGTGGGAGAGGAAGCTCGCGAACCGCTCGAAGAAGTCGACGCAGAGGTAGATCGCGATGAAACCCGCGAGGCAGAGCAGGAGCGACCGGCCGAACTCGGCCAGCAGGTAGCCCGAGACCGTCGGGAGCCAGCGGATCCTCACGGGCCCGCCACCGCCCCCGGGCTCGCCATCCGTTCGCGCAGCGAGGCGAGGAATTCGCCGACGCGCGTCTCGAATCCGAGGGGTCGCTCGCGGGCCGCGCGGCGGAAGAGGACGATTCCGAGCAGCCCGAGCACGATGTTCGGCGTCCAGAGAGCGATGCCCACGGGAGCCCGTCCCTGGGTCGCGAGCGTCTCCGCGGCCGAGAGCAGCACGTAGTAGAGAAGGATGATGCCCAGCGAGAGCGCGAGTCCTCGCGAGCGGACGGCGCGCACGGGCTGGAGGCCGAGCGGGATCGCGAGCAGCGTGAAGACGAGCGACGCGAAGGGAACCGAGAACCGGCGCATGAGCTCGACGCGCTCCTTGCGGCTCTTGCCCCCCGCCGCGTCGAGCTTGCGGATGCGGTCGCCGAGTTCGGGAAGCGTCATCTCCGCCGGGTCCTTCTCGCTCCGGTCGAGCTGGCCGAGCGCCTCCACGAGGTCGAGGGAGACGTCGTAGCTGCCGAAGTCGGTCTTGTGGAAGTTCGTGTCGCCGTCGGCGTTCGTGAAGATCGTCCCCTCGAAGAGCCGCAAGTCGAGCGTGCGTGCGTCCTCGTCG
>JAGWVP010000086.1 GCA_018970825.1 bacterium
CGAAGGAGTGGGGCCTCCCCGCGAAGGACGTGATCGCCAAGCTCGAGCAGCTCGGGATCACGGGCCGGCGCGCCCAGAGCAACATCGCCGACGACGAGATCACTCGCGTGCGGGTCGAGATGGGGCTCGTCCAGGAGCCCACGGTCTCGGTCGGCGGCGAGCGGGTCGTCGGCGAGCGGCTCGTCACGGAGCACGGCGTGGGCGCCTCGGTCACCTCCCGCGAGCAGATCGTCGAGGCCCGCGTCCGGCCGAACGTGATCCGTCGCCGCACCCAGCGCGTCGAGGTGATGAAGGAGGAAGCGCCCGCCCGCCCGTCGACGGACGACGACGGTGCGATCTTCGGCGTGGCCGACCTCCCGCCGCGCAGCGAGGAGTCGGTCGGCTACAGCGGCGACATCGTGGGACTCGAGACCAGTTTCGAGCGCACGGACGACAGCGCGGCGGTGGCCGATTTCGGTCCCGCGGTCGAGAGCCCGCGTCCGGCCGTTCCCCCCGCGCCGCCTCCGCCGCCGACCCGGATCGTGGTCGAGCCGTCTTCTCCGGGGACGGAGGCCGTCGCGACCGCGACCGACGTGCCGCAGCGTCCGACGATCGTCTCGCGCGTCCCGTCCTCGGCTCCGAGCCTCGACGACGGCATGCGCCGCGTGCAGGTGCTCGGCAAGATCAACCTGACGAAGCCCGAGCCTCCCGCGCGTCCGCGCCCGCCGGTGCCCTCGGCGCCCGGCGCGGCACCCGCCCCCGGGGCCGCCCCGACCGACGCCGACGGGCGCCGAAGGGCGGGCAAGAAGGTCATCCGCAAGCCCGGCCAGTTCGATCCCTTCGCCGAGCGCGCGTCGCGAATGGGGCGCAAGCCGCTCAAGAAGCGCGCCGCCCCCGGCAAGGAGTTGAAGCGCACCGAGATCACGACGCCGGCGGCCCGCAAGCGCATCGTGCGCATCAGCGAGGTCATCACGGTCGGCGATCTCGCGCGCGAGATGGGACTCAAGGCCGGCGAGGTCATCAAGAAGCTCATGGACCTCGGCGTCATGGCGACGATGAACCACGTCCTCGATCACGACCACGCGGTCCTGGTCGCCTCCGAGTTCGACTACACCGTCGAGAACGTCGCGTTCGACGCGGAGAAGGAAATCGAGGGCGACACCGCCGACGAGGAGCGCGGAGAGAAGGTCCCCCGCGACCCGGTCGTGACCGTCATGGGCCACGTCGACCACGGCAAGACCTCGCTTCTCGACTCGATCCGCACGACGAGCGTCGCCGAAGGCGAGGCCGGCGGCATCACGCAGCACATCGGCGCGTACACCGTCGACGTCCGCGACCGGCACATCACCTTCCTCGACACGCCGGGCCACGAGGCCTTCACCTCGATGCGTGCCCGCGGCGCGGGGATCACGGACATCGTGATCCTGGTCGTCGCGGCGGACGACGGAGTGATGCCGCAGACGGTCGAGGCGATCAATCACGCGCGCGCGGCCGGCGTCCCGATCATCGTCGCGCTGAACAAGATCGACAAGCCCGACGCGCAGCCCGACAAGGTGAAGCAGGGCCTCGCGGACAACGGTCTCGTGCCCGAGGACTGGGGCGGCGACACGACCATGGTCCCGGTCTCCGCGAAGACGAAGGAGGGGATCGAGCAGCTCCTCGACATGGTCCTGCTGCAGGCCGACGTGCTCGAGCTCACCGCGCACTCCGACTGCCGGGCCCGGGGCACGATCGTCGAGGCGAAACTCGACCGCGGTCGCGGTCCGGTCGCGACGGTCCTCATCCAGGAAGGGACGCTCCGGGCGGGCGACCCGTTCGTCGTCGGCGTCCAGTACGGCCGCATCCGGGCCATGCTCGATTCGCGCGGGGAGAAGCTCGAGTCCGCGGGACCGTCGACGCCGGTCGAGATCCTGGGCCTCTCCGGAGTGCCCGAGGCCGGCGACCAGCTCGCGGCCGTCGCGGACGAGGCCACCGCCCGGCAGGTCGCGGAACACCGCCGCGAGAAGCAGCGCCAGACCGAGCTCTCGAAGCCGAGCAAGATCTCGCTCGACGAACTCTACAAGCAGCTCGAGAAGGGCGTCGCCAAGGAGTTGCGCGTCGTCCTGAAGACCGACGTGCAGGGCTCGATCGATGCGCTGCGCGACGCGCTCGCGAGGCTCTCGACCGACGAGGTCCAGCTCTCGGTGCTGCACGCCTCGGTGGGCGGCGTGACCGAATCCGACGTGCTGCTCGCGTCGGCCTCGAACGCCATCATCATCGGCTTCAACGTGCGGCCCGAGGCGAAGGCGGCTCAACTCGCGGAGCGCGAGGGCGTCGACGTGCGCCTCTACACGATCATCTACGACGCCATCAACCAGGTCCGCGAGGCGCTCGAGGGCATGCTCGCGCCGACCATCCGCGAGAAGACGGTCGGCCGGGCCGAGGTGCGCCAGGTGTTCGGCGTGAGCGGCGCCGGCACGATCGCCGGCTCCTACGTGACCGAGGGCAAGATCGTCCGCGGCGCGCTCGCGCGCCTGGTCCGCGACCACGCGGTGATCCACAGCAGCAAGGTGGGGAGCCTGCGCCGTTTCAAGGACGACGTGCGCGAGGTGCAGTCGGGCTACGAGTGCGGCATCGGGCTCGAGGCCTTCAACGACCTGAAGCCGGGCGACGTCGTCGAGGTCTACGAGACCGAGGAGGTCGCGCGCCGGATCCAGCCCGCGGCGGCCCAGGGCAAGGGACAACTCGCCGAACGCTACGCCTGAGCCTCGGCGGGGATTTCGTTGGCTCGCGGCAAGGGAGGTCGGGGCGGGTCGGAGGCCCGCGGCGGGGAGGAGCATCGACGCTCGGACCGCGTCGGGCACGAGATCCAGCGCGTGCTCTCCGAACTCCTCGTCCGCCGCACCAAGGACCCCCGTCTCGCCGACGTCGCGATCACGACGGTCCGGGTCACGCCCGACCTGAAACTCGCGCGCGCCTATTTCACGCTCTTCGACGAGGGGGCGGACCGCAAGGCGGTGCTTCGCGCCCTCGAGCACGCGACGCCGTTCCTGCGCCGCGGAATCGCCGAGGCGATCTCGCTCCGCTACGTGCCCGATCTCGACTTCCGCTTCGACGAGGCGCTCGTCGGGGCCCGGCGCATCGACGCACTCCTGCGCGGGCTCGACCGGGAGGGGCGCCCCGCGGACGCTCCGGCGGGCGAGCCCGATCCCGATGCCGATCCCGACGGCCAAGCGTCGGCCGGGGGGTCGCGCCCGGAGGGCGAGGCTTGAGCGAGGGCGGGATCCTCCTCGTCGACAAGCCCGAGGGGCCGACGTCGGCCGACGTCGTCCGGGCCGTGAAACGGCGCTTCCGTCCGAACGCGATCGGCCACCTGGGAACCCTCGACCCGATGGCGACCGGTCTCCTTCCCCTGTGCGTCGACGCCGGCACCAAGATCGCCCAGTTCCTCGCGGCCGAGCGCAAGGCGTACTCCGGGCGGATCCGTCTCGGGCGTTCGACCGACACGGCGGACCGGACCGGTCGGACGACCGGCGAGAGCACGGTGGCGCCGCTCGTTCCGGGCGAACTCGACGCGCTCGCGCGGAGACTCGTCGGCCCGGGGCATCAGCGGCCGCCGATGTACTCGGCGGTGAAGCAGGGCGGTCGGGAACTCTACAAGCTCGCGCGCGAGGGCATCGAGGTCGAGCGCGAGCCGCGCCCGATCGAGATCTTCGCGCTCACCCTCTCGCCGTCTCCCGGCGATCCGACGGCGATCGACTTCTCCGTCCACTGCTCGAAGGGAACCTACGTCCGGGTTCTCGCCGAGGAGGTCGCGGCGAGGCTCGGCACTCTCGGCTGCCTCGACTCGCTGCGACGGACCGGTTTCGGGAGCTTCTCGATCGGGGAAGCCTGGCCGCTCGACCGACTCCTCGAGGCTCCCGAGCTGCCGCTCGTGTCGCCCCGGGCCGCGCTTCGGCCGACTCGCGAGATCGAGGTCGACCGGGCAACCGCCTTCGCGATCGCGGCAGGCCAGAAGGGGGCGCTCGGGGGGATCGAGCCGCCCGGGGCCGGGGATCGGCTCGGGGCTCTGATCGCCCCGGGCGGCCGACTCCTCGCGGTGGTCGAGGCCGACGGGCCCGGATGGGCCCTCCGGCGGGTGCTCGACCCCGAGGCGACCCGGCTTTACAGGTCCTGAGGGGCCTGTTACCTCAAGGGGTCGAATGAAAACGGAGGAAAGACAGTGGCGTTAGCCTCGGCGCGCAAGGCGGAAGTCATCGGGAATTACCGCCTTCACGAGAAGGACACGGGCTCTTCGGAAGTGCAGGTCGCTCTCCTGAGCGACCGGATCAGCCAGCTGACCGAGCACTTCAAGACGCACGTGAAGGACCATCACTCCCAGCGGGGGCTGATCAAGCTCGTCGGTCAACGGCGGCGGCTGCTCGACTACCTGAGGAGAGAGGACCCGGCGCGTTACAAGCAGGTCATCGACCGGCTCGGACTGCGCAAGTAGCGTCCCTCCACTGCCACACTCCCTAGCGCCGCGCACCAGGAACGCGTCGCGCGGCAGGAGAAGTTCATGCAGCCCAAGGTAGTCACGACCGACATCGCCGGTCGTCCATTCTCCATCGAGGTCGGGAAGCTCGCCAAGCAGGCGGGCGGCTCGGCCGTCGTCCGGTGCGGCGACACGATGGTCCTCGTCACCGCCACCGCGTCGCCGACCCCGCGCGACCAGGTGGACTTCCTGCCGCTCACGGTCGATTACCAGGAGCGCACGTTCGCGGCGGGCAAGATCCCCGGCGGCTTCTTCAAGCGCGAGGGGCGCCCGACCGAGAAGGAGGTCCTGACCTCCCGCCTGATCGACCGTCCGCTTCGCCCGCTCTTTCCCGAGGGGTGGCGCTGCGAGACGCAGATCGTCGCGACCGTGCTCTCGGCCGAGAAGGACAACGATCCCGACATGCTCGCCATGTGCGGCGCGTCGGCGGCCCTCATGGTCTCCGAGATTCCCTTCGCGGGCCCGATCGCGGGCGTCCGGGTCGGCCGAGTCGACGGCAAGTTCGTCGTGAACCCGACGTCGGCGCAGCTCGAGAAGACCGACATCAACATGATCGTCGCCGGCAGCAAGGACGCGATCGTCATGGTCGAGGGCGGCGCCAACATCGTCCCCGACGCGGTGATGCTCGAGGCGCTGTTCGCGGCGCACGAGGCGCTCCAGCCGATCCTCGCCCTCCAGGAGGAGCTCCGGAAGGCGATCGGCAAGGCGAAGCGCGAGGTCCCCGCCGGCCCCGACGACAAGGCCTTCCGCGAGCGCGTGCGCGCGGTCGCCCGTCCGCTGATCGCGACCGCGCTCGCCACGACCGCGAAGCAGGAGCGCGCCGCGAAGTTCGACGAGGCGAAGAAGGCCACCCAGGAGAAGCTCGCCGCCGAGTTCCCCGACGCGGCCAAGGCGATCTCCGCCGAGTTCTCCGATCTCAAGTACGACGCCGTCCGCGAGATGATCGTGAACGACAAGAAGCGCCTCGACGGCCGCGGCCTCGAGAACGTCCGCCAGATCACCTGCGACGTGGGCGTCCTGCCCCGCGCGCACGGCTCGGCGGTGTTCACCCGCGGAGAGACGCAGGCGCTCGTCGCGACCACGCTCGGCACCTCGGGCGACCAGCAGCGGATCGACGCGCTGCTCGGCGAGAGCTTCAAGCGCTTCATGCTCCACTACAACTTCCCGCCGTTCAGCGTGGGCGAGGTGAAGTTCCTGCGCGGCCCCGGGCGGCGCGAGATCGGTCACGGTGCGCTCGCCGAGCGCGCGATCTTCCCGGTGCTGCCCTCGAACGAGGAGTTCCCCTACACGATCCGCATCGTGTCCGAGATCCTCGAGTCGAACGGCTCGTCGTCGATGGCCTCGGTCTGCGGCGCCTCGCTGTCGCTCCTCGACGCGGGCGTGAAGGTGAAGGCCCCGGTCGCCGGCATCGCGATGGGTCTCATCAAGGAGGGCGACAAGATCGCCGTCCTGTCCGACATCCTCGGCGACGAGGACCACCTGGGCGACATGGACTTCAAGGTCGCCGGCACGGCCGAGGGCGTGACCGCCCTCCAGATGGACATCAAGATCGGCGGCGTGACCCGCGAGGTCATGAAGGCCGCGCTCGAGCAGGCCAGGGCCGGGCGTCTCCACATCCTCGGCGAGATGGCGAAGACCATGTCGTCGGCCCGCACCGAGATGTCGCCGTGGGCGCCCCGCATCACCACGATCAAGATCCGCACGGACAAGATCCGCGACGTCATCGGCCCGGGCGGCAAGGTGATCCGCGCGCTCGTCGAGGAGACCGGCTGCACGATCGACGTCGAGGACGACGGCACGATCCAGATCGCGTCGAGCGACGGCGACGCCATGAAGAAGGCGATCGACCGGATCATGGGCATCACCGCCGAGGCGGAAGTGGGCCGGATCTACGACGGCAAGGTCCGCAAGATCATGGACTTCGGCGCGTTCGTCGAGATCATGCCCGGCACCGACGGGCTCCTGCACATCTCGCAGATCTCGAAGGAGCGCATCCGCGCGGTGACCGACGTCCTGAAGGAGGGCGATCGGGTCCGCGTGAAGGTCCTCGAGGTCGACCGTTCCGGCAAGATCAGGCTCTCGCGCCGCGAGGCGATGGAAGACGAGGGGCAGGCCGATTAGGCCCGCCCGGTCGACTTGGTGACGACACCCGCAGGCATGGGGGGCGGCGGCGTGCGGCGCACGGTGCTGCCCAACGGCGTGCGGGTGCTCACCGAGGCGGTGCCGCAGTTCGTCTCGACCTCGGTCGGGATCTGGGTCGAGAACGGGTCGCGCTACGAGGACCCGTCCGAGAACGGGATCTCGCACTTCCTCGAGCACCTCTTCTTCAAGGGGACCGAACGCCGCAGCGCCAAGCGGATCGCCGAGGAGATCGACGCCGTGGGAGGGGTCCTCAATGCCTTCACCGGCAAGGAGTACACCTGCTACTACGCGAAGGTCCTTCGCGAGGACCTGCCGCTCGCGGTGGACGTGCTCTCGGACCTGTTCCTGCACTCGAAGTTCGACCCGGAGGAGATCGAGCGCGAGCGGACGGTCGTGCTCCAGGAGATTTCCGAGATCGAGGACACGCCCGACGACTGGGTCCACGACCTCTTCAACCGGCGCTTCTGGCCGGGGCACCCGCTCTCCATGCCGATCTGCGGCACCGCCGAGACCGTCGGCGACATGAAGCGCGAGGACTTCCTCGCCTTCATCGAGCGGCGCTACCGGCCGGACCGGATCGTCGTCTCGGCGGCCGGCGGGGTCGACCACGAGCGGCTCGTCGAGTCGGTGGCGGCCGCTTTCGGGTCGCTGTCGGGAACGACCGAGAAGCCGCGCTTCACGGCCCCGCGGCCGCAGGCCGGCCTCGAGGTCTTCGAGAAGGACCTCGAGCAGGTCCACATGAACCTCGGCGTTCCGGGCATCTCCCACGACGACCCACGGCGGTACGCGGCCTACGTCCTGAACACGGCTCTCGGCGGGGGCATGAGTTCGCGGCTCTTCCAGGAGGTGCGCGAGAAGCGCGGCAAGGCCTACTCGATCGCCTCCTTCCTCTCGTCCTACGTGGGCGCGGGTTATCTCGCGGTCTACACCGGGCTCTCGGCCTCCTGCGTGGCGGAGGTGCTCGAGGTCGTGGCGCGCGAGTTCTCGGTCCTCCGGCGCGACGGCCTCGCCCCCGACGAACTCGCTCGCTCGAAGAGCCAGATCAAGGGCAACATGCTCCTCTCGCTCGAGAGCAGCGACAGCCGCATGGGACGCCTCGCGAAGAACGAGCTCTACTTCGGGCACGACATCCCGCCCGACGAGGTCGCCCGCGAGATCGACGCGGTCGGTGCCGACGACGTTCTCGCCCTCGCGCGCGATCTCTTCCGCGACGGGCGTCTCGCGGTCGCCCTCCTCGGCGATCTCGACGGCCACCCGGTCGACGAGTCGGTCCTCCGCCTGTCCTGACGAGACCGGTTTCGATGCCGCAAGCGCGCGAGACCGTCCGCATCGCCGTCTGGCAGGTGTCGGGCGGGGACGTCGAGCTCCCGCGCTACATGACCGAGGGGGCCTCGGGCTGCGACCTCGCGGCGGCGATCGTCGAGCCGATCGAGCTGGCACCGCTCGGACGCGCCCTCGTCCCGACCGGGCTCGCGATCGCGCTGCCCGAGGGCTTCGAGGCGCAGGTCAGGCCACGCAGCGGCCTCGCGGTGCGCGAGGGCATCACGGTGCTGAACGCGCCCGGGACGATCGATGCGGACTACCGCGGCGAGATCAAGGTCGCTCTCGTGAACCTCGGCTCCGACGTGCGCCGGATCGTGCCGGGCGAGCGGGTCGCGCAACTGGTGATCGCGCGGGTGGCGCGGGCGGAGTGGCACCGGGTCGAGCCCGGGAGCGAGGAGCAGGAGGCGCTCTCGGGCGGCCGTGCGACGACGGCCCGGGGAGCGGGTGGATTCGGGCACACCGGGCGCGGCGGCGCCGGGGAGGGACGATGATCGGGCGATACACGAGGCCGGAGATGGCGGCGATCTGGAGCGACGAGCGACGGCTCGCCGCGTGGCTCGAGATCGAGACGGCGGTCTGCGAGGCGCTCGCCCGGCGCGGGGACGTCCCCGAGGATGCGGCGCGGGAGATCCGCGCGAAGGCGAAGGTCGACCCGGTGCGCGTCGCGGAGATCGAGGCGGAGGTGAAGCACGACGTGATCGCCTTCGTCACGGCCGCCGCCGAGAGCGTCGGTCCGGCCGGGCGCTGGCTGCATCTCGGGCTGACCTCCTCCGACGTGATCGACACGGCCTTCGCGATCCAGCTCGTCGAGGCGGGCCACCTGCTCCTGCGCGACGTCGCGGCGCTCCTCGAGCCGATGCGCCGTCTCGCGACCGAGCACGTGCTGACGCCGATGATCGGCCGCACCCACGGCGTGCACGCGGAGCCGATCACCTTCGGACTGAAGGCCGCGAGCTGGTATGCCGAGTTCACGCGGGCGTTCGAGCGCCTTCTCGCTGCGACGCAGGAGATCGCGACCGGCAAGCTCTCCGGGGCGGTCGGCACCTACGGGCACATCTCGCCCGACGTCGAGGAGGAGGTGCTCGCGACTCTCGGCCTCCGTCCGGAACCGGTCGCGACGCAGGTCGTCCCGCGCGACCGCCATGCCGCCTTCTTCACGGCCCTCGCGCTGGTCGCGTGCTCGGTCGAGCGCGTCGCGACCGAGCTCCGACACCTGCAGCGCACCGAGGTGCTGGAGGCCGAGGAGCCGTTCACGCGCGGGCAGAAGGGTTCGTCGGCGATGCCCCACAAGCGCAACCCGTGGATGGCCGAGAACCTCTGCGGACTCGCGCGGCTCGTGCGCGGCTACGCGACGAGCGCGATGGAGGACGTCGCGCTCTGGCACGAGCGGGACATCAGCCACTCCTCGGTCGAGCGCGTGATCGGACCCGATGCCTGCCTCGCC
>JAGWVP010000087.1 GCA_018970825.1 bacterium
CCGCCCGGCCGGCGGTGTCGGCGTCGCCACGGCGGCACCGCCCGGGAGCCTGACGGCGTGAGTTCGCCGTGCGTCGAGGGGTCCTGCGAGCCGAGGTTCCGCCGCGTCCGCGAGGCCTTCGAGGCGAACCTCGCGCGCGGCCTCGACGTCGGCGCCGCGTGCTGCGTCCACCACCGCGGGCGCCGGGTGGTCGACCTGTGGGGCGGGATCGCCGACGCGCACACCGGGCGGCCGTGGGAAGAGGACACGGCGGTGCTCGTGTTCTCGTCGACCAAGGGGGCGACCGCGATCGCGGCGGGCCTCCTCGCCGAACGCGGCGTGCTCGACTTCGACGCGCGAGTCGCCGATGCGTGGCCGGAATTCGCGGCCAACGGCAAGGAGTCGATCACGATCCGCGACGTGCTCTCGCACCGGGCCGGGCTCCCGGTCGTCGAGGGCGACTTCACGCTCGAGCAGGCGCTGTCGTGGGAGCCGGTCGTCGAGGCGATCGCGGCACAGTCGCCCCTGTGGCCCCCGGGAACCGCGCACGGCTACCACGTCCGCACCTACGGCTGGCTCGCGGGGGAGATCCTGCGCCGCCTCGACGGGCGCTCGCCCGGGCGCCTCTTCGCGGACGAGATCGCCCGGCCGCTCGGCCTCGACTTCTGGATCGGGCTGCCCGAGGAGGTCGAGCCGCGCGTGGCGCGCATCCTGCCGCCGGAGCCGCCCTCGGACCCGGGCGTGCGGGAGTTCCTCGAGCGGATGATGGGACCGGAGACGACGAGCGGCCGGGCGCTCTCCGGCCCCTCCGGCCTCTTTCCGTACGACGAGACCTGGAACCTGCGGGCGGTGCGAGCAGCCGAGCTCCCGTCGTCGAACGGCGTGGCGACCGCGCGGTCGCTCTCGCGCCTCTACGCGGCCGTGATCGGCGAGGTCGACGGGATCCGCCTGCTCTCCCCGGAAACCGTGGAGGACATGCGTCGTCCGCGAAGCGAGGGCCCCGATCGCATCCTGCTGCTGCCGACGGCCTTCGGCACGGGTTTCATGCTCCCGCCCTCGCTCTGCCTCGCGGGCGCACCCGGCAGCCTCGGGCACCCGGGAGCCGGCGGCTCGCTCGGCTACGCCGAACCCGAGAGCGGGCTCGCGCTCGGCTACGCGATGAATCGCATGAACGTCGGCGCGGCGCTCGACCCGCGCGCGCGCTCCCTCGTCGAAGCGGCGCGCGCGAGCCTCTGAGGGCGCACCGGGTTCAGGCGGCCTCGTCGCGCAGGTAGCGACGCTCGAGGTGGCGGCGGAAGATCCCGGCATCGAGCGGACGGCCGGTCGCCTGCACCAGCAGTTCGCGCGCCGAGAGCGACGAGCCCTTCGCGTGGACGTGCTCGCGCAGCCAGGCGCGCAGCGTGTCGACGTGACCGGACGCGATCTCGGCCTCGATTCCCGGCTCCGCCCGCCGGGCGGCGTCGAACAGCTGCGCCGCCGTCATCGCGCCCATCGTGTAGGTCGGGAAGTAGCCGAAGGCACCCGCGTACCAGTGGATGTCCTGCAGGCAGCCGGTCCGGTCGTCGGGGGGCTCCACGCCGAGGATCTCGCGCAGGCCCTCGCGCCAGGCGCCCGGGAGGTCGGCGGGCTCGAGCGAGCCGTCGATCATCGCGCGCTCGAGCCGGTAGCGGAGGATGACGTGCGCCGGGTAGGTCACCTCGTCGGCGTCGACCCGGATCAGCGTGCGGGCGACCCGCGTGGCGCGACGGCGCAGGGACGCGGCGCTCCAGGCGCTCTCGTCGGCCGAGCCGACGCGCCCGACGACTCCACCGCTCTTGCGCGGCGGCGAGGCGGCGAAGGCCTCGCGCGCGAGCGGCGCGAGCCACGAGAGGAACGCCGACGAGCGACACACCTGCATCTCGACGAGCAGCGACTGTCCCTCGTGCAGGCTCATGCCGCGCGCGCGACCGACCGGGTGGCGTCGCCAGGCCGAGGGGAGCCCGCGCTCGTAGAGCGCATGGCCGGTCTCGTGGACGACGGCGAAGAGTCCCCGCAGGAAGTCGTCCTCGTTCCAGCGGGTCGTGATGCGCACGTCCTCGGGGATGCCGCCGCAGAACGGGTGGTGGCTCGTGTCGAGCCGCCCGTGGGCGAAGTCGAAGCCGAGCCCGCACATCACCTGCTCGGCGAGCCGTCGCTGCGCCTCGGCGGGAAAGGGGCCGGTCGGCGACGCGAACGGGCCCTCGGCGCGCTGCTTCTCGACGACCTGCTCGACGAGCCCCGGCAGGAAGGTCGAGAGCTCCGCGAACAGGCGGTCGATCTCCGCCGACGAGCCGCCGGGCTCGTACTCGTCGAGGAGCGCGTCGTAGGCGGTGGTTCCGAAGGCTTGCGCCTTCGCGGCCGCGATCTCGCGGACGAGCCCGAGCACCTCGCGCAGCGACGGCAGCACGCCCGCGAAATCGTTCGCGTCCCGGCGGCCGCGCCACTCGATCTCGCAGGCCGACGCCGCGCGCGAGTGGCGGGCGACGAGTGCGGCGGGCACCGCGACCGCGTGGCGACGGTCGCGCTCCATCTCGTCGAGGTCGGCGAGGTGCCAGCCCTCGGCGCCGTCGCGGACCGCCTCCTCTCGCGCGCGATCGAGCCACTCGCCGACCTCGTCGGCGACCAGGAGCTCGTGGGCGACCTCGCGGAGCTCCGCCATCTGCTCGCCCCGCGCCGCGGCCCCGCCGTCGGGCATCACCGCCGCCATGTCCCACTGCAGCATTCCCACCGCCTCGCCGAGAAGCGCGATGCGGCGGAATCGCGCTTCGAGTTCGACTCGCGCCGGGCGGTCGGCGGTTCGTCGTTTCGCCTTCCTCGACGTGGCCATGAGCCGGATCATACACGCCCACGCTCGGCGCGCGCCCTCCTCCGCCGCCCCGGCGGGGGCACGGCCGGGGCCCCCGGGGCGGCCGGACGGGGCGCAGCGCTCTTCCTGCGGACCTCGGGCCGACGGCAGCCCGGCGACTCCGCCAGCATGCCTAATGCTGTGGTTCAGCCGTCCTCGCCCCCGATGCGCTTCCGTCCGGGGCCGGCCGCTCGGATCATTGGCAAGCATGGTCCGAACGGCTAGGGGAAAGACAACCTTATGAGCCTCACGCGCTTCCGCCTGTCGTCGTCGGTCGGCAAGAAGTTCCTGAACGGCCTGACCGGTGTCCTGCTGCTCGCCTTCATCGTCGCGCACCTCGCCGGCAACCTGACGATCTTCGCCGGACAGGACGCCCTGAACGGCTACGCGGCGCTCACCCACAGCCTCGGCCCGATGTTGATCGTGATCGAGTTGCTGCTCGGGGCCGTGTTCCTCGCCCATGCCGCGAGTGCGATCAGCGTGTGGCGCGACGGCCAGCGTGCGCGGCGGCGCAAGAACCTGCGCACCGCGAGCAAGGGCGGATCGAGCCGACAGACCGTCGCCTCGAAGAGCATGATCGCGACGGGAGTCGTCCTGCTCGGGTTCCTCGTGATCCACCTCTGGCAGTTCCGCTTCGGACCGAACGAGCACCAGGGCTACGTCGCCCGGCTCGGCGACCGCGAGGTGTGGGACCTCTGGCGCGTGGTCGTCGAGGTCCTGAAGAACCCGCTCTGGACGCTCTTCTACACCGCCGTCATGGTCCTGCTCGGACTCCACCTCCGCCACGGCTTCTGGAGCGCCTTCCAGTCGATCGGGCTGCTCGGTCCCGGGCTGCGGCCGCTCGCGTACTCGGCGGCGCTCGTCTTCGCCGTCGCCGTGGCGGCGGGCTTCGTCGCCCTCCCCCTCTACATCTACTTCCTCGTCCCGACGCCGGCGACCGGCGTCGCGCTGGTGCACCCATGAACGCTCCCGCGTTGCGAGAGATCGACGTCCAGGACGACCTCGAAAGCCGCGTCCCCGACGGCCCCATCCAGACCAAGTGGGAGCGTCACCGCTTCGACATGAAGCTCGTGAACCCCGCGAACAAGCGGAAGTACACGATCATCGTGGTCGGCACGGGGCTGGCCGGCGGCTCGGCCGCAGCTTCGCTCGGCGAGCTCGGCTACAACGTGCTGAACTTCTGCATCCACGACAGTCCTCGCCGGGCCCACTCGGTCGCCGCGCAGGGCGGCATCAACGCGGCCAAGAACTACACGAACGACGGCGACAGCGTGTGGCGCCTCTTCTACGACACGATCAAGGGAGGCGACTTCCGCGCCCGGGAGGGGAACGTCCACCGGCTCGCCGAGCTCTCGGTGTCGATCATCGACCAGTGCGTCGCCCAGGGCGTCCCCTTCGCGCGCGACTACGGCGGCCTGCTCGCGAACCGCTCCTTCGGCGGCGCGCAGGTCTCGCGCACGTTCTACGCCCGCGGCCAGACCGGCCAGCAGCTGCTGCTCGGAGCGTACGGCTCGCTCATGCGCCAGGTGAACTCCGGGCGCGTGAAGATGTTCCCGCGACGCGAGATGCTCGACCTCGTGCTCGTCGACGGTCACGCCCGCGGCATCGTCTGCCGCAACCTCGTCGACGGACGCATCGAGAGCTATGCCGCCGACGCCGTGGTCGTCGCGACCGGCGGATACTCGACCGCCTACTTCCTGTCGACGAACGCGGTGAACTCGAACGCGACCGCGATCTGGCGATGCCACAAGCGCGGCGCCTACTTCGCGAATCCCTGCTTCATGCAGATCCACCCGACCTGCATTCCCCAGCAGGGCGAGGGGCAGTCGAAACTCACGCTCATGAGCGAGAGCCTGCGCAACGACGGCCGCATCTGGGTGCCGAAGAAGGCCGGAGACGCCCGCTCCGCGCAGGAGATCCCCGAGGACGACCGCGACTACTTCCTCGAGCGGATCTACCCGGCCTTCGGCAACCTCGTCCCGCGCGACGTCGCGTCCCGCGCGGCCAAGCGCATGTGCGACGAAGGACTCGGCGTCGGCTCGACGAAGCGGGCGGTCTACCTCGACTTCGCGGACGCGATCGGCCGTCTCGGCGAGAACACCGTGCGCGAGCGCTACGGCAATCTCTTCGACATGTACCACGAGATCACGGCGGAGAACCCGTACCGCACGCCGATGCAGATCTACCCGGCGCCGCACTACACGATGGGCGGGCTCTGGGTCGACTACAATCTCATGAGCACGATTCCGGGGCTCCACGTGATCGGCGAGGCCAACTTCTCCGACCACGGCGCGAACCGCCTCGGCGCGTCCGCCCTCATGCAGGGGCTCGCCGACGGGTACTTCATCCTGCCGTACACGATCGGCAACTACCTCGCGGGCGTCGCCCCCGGGAAGGTCTCGACCGACCACCCGGCGTTCGGCGAGGCCGAGGGAGCGACGCGGGGTCGCGTCGCGAAGCTGCTCTCGATGAAGGGCAAGCGCACCGCGCGCGAGCTCCACTGGCAGCTCGGCCGCGTCCTCTGGGACCACTGCGGCATGGAGCGCAGCGGCCCGGGCCTCCTCTCCACGATCGAGAAGATCCGCGAGCTGCGGGCCGAGTTCTGGTCGAACGTCCGCGTCGAGGGCAGCGGCGAGGACCTGAACCAGGCGCTCGAGTACGCGGGACGCGTCGCCGACTACTTCGAGCTCGGCGAGTTGATCGCGCTCGACGCGCTCGCGCGCGACGAGAGCTGCGGCTGCCACCTGCGGGTCGAGCACCAGAGCCCCGAGGGCGAGCCGATCCGCGACGACGAGGACTTCGCCTACGTCGCCGCCTGGGAATGGAAGGGCGAGGGCTCCCGCCACGCCCTCCACCGCGAGAGGCTCGCCTTCGACAACGTCCACCTGGCCGTACGGAACTACAAATGAGCGCTGAGAACGGAACCCGATCCTACAAGCTCGAGGTCTGGCGACAGGCCCGCGGGGCCTCGTCCGGCCGCATGGTCGTCTACCAGGTGAACGGCATCGACCAGAACATGTCGTTCCTCGAGATGTTCGACCGGCTGAACGAGGACCTGCTTCGGCGCGGCGAGGACCCGGTCGCCATCGACAGCGACTGCCGCGAGGGCATCTGCGGCACCTGCGGCGTCTGCATCGACGGCCGCCCGCACGGGCCGCTGCCGAACGTGACGACCTGCAGCCTGCGCATGCGCGAGTTCCCCGACGGCTCGACGATCGTGGTCGAGCCCTTCCGCGCCGACGCCTTCCCGGTCGTGAAGGACCTCGTGATCGACCGCTCCGCCTTCGACCGCGTCGTGACCAAGGGCGGGTTCATCTCGGTGAACGCGGGGCAGGCCCCCGAGGCGAACGGCCTGCCGGTGCCGAAGGACGCGGCCGAGGCCGCGATGGATTCGGCGGCGTGCATCGGCTGCGGCGCCTGCGTCGCCGCCTGCCCGAACGCGTCGGCCGCGCTCTTCACGAGCGCGCGCATCCGCTACCTCTCGCTCCTGCCGCAGGGACAGCCGGAGCGCACCTCGCGCGTGCTCGGCATGGTCGAGCAGATGGACGCGGAGGGCTTCGGCGACTGCTCGAACCACGGCGAGTGCGAGGCGGCTTGCCCGAAGGGCATCTCGATCGAGAACATCGCCAAGATGCGCCGCGAGTACCTGCGGGCTTCGCTGCGGGCGGGCTGACGGCCGAGACGCGGGAAGGGCCCGGACCGGCGTTCGCACGCCGGGGCGGAAACCCCGCGCACGGCGGGTTCCGCCGCGCGTGGTGGCTACCGGGCCCCCATCTCCAGACGATCTGGGGCAACCTCGCGCGGCCGCGCGACCTCGTGCCCTTCCGCAGGGAGTGGCTCGCGACCCCCGACGGGGACGAGATCGCCCTCGACCACGTCGACGCGGCGCCCGGGGCCCCTCGTCTGCTCGTCCTCCACGGCCTCGAGGGAAGCTCCTACTCGGTCTACGTGCAGGGGATGCTCGCGCTCGCCCGCGAGGCGGGCTTCGCCGGCACGGCGATGAACTTCCGCAGTTGTGCCCGCGAGCCCGGACGGATCGACCGCTGGATCCCGAATCGCGCGCCCCGCCTCTACCACTCCGGCGAGACGACCGACCTCGACCTGGTCGCGTCCACTCTCGCGGAGCGCGAGCCCGCGTCGCCGCTCGTCGCGATCGGCGTCTCGCTCGGCGGCAACGTGCTCCTCAAGTGGCTCGGCGAGCACCCGGCCCAGCGGGCGATCGCCGCCGCCGCGACGATCTCCGTCCCCTACGATCTCGCCCGTGGTGCGCGGCATCTCGAACACCCGGTCTCGCGCCTCTACCTGCGCAACTTCCTGCCGACGCTCGTCGCGAAGACCGAGGCCGTGCTGGGCCGGCACCCGGAACTGGCGCTGCGGGTCGACCTCGATCGCGTCCGGCGCTCCCGGACGTTCCACGAATTCGACGGTGCCGCGACCGCTCCCGTGCACGGGTTCGAGGGGGCCGACGACTATTACGCGCGTTCGAGCTCGATCCGGTTCGTCGAACGCATCTCGACCCCGACCCTCTGCCTCTCGGCGATCGACGACCCCTTCCTGCCGCCGCAGGTGGCCCATGCCTTCCGCGAGGCGGCTCCGCCCGCGGTCGAGGTGCTGCTGACCGAGCACGGGGGCCACGTCGGGTTCGTCGCCGGTCCCCGTCCGGGCCGGACCGAGTCGTGGGCGGAGCAGCGTGCGGTCGACTGGATCGCGGACCGGGCCCGCGCCCTGCCGCGGCGCGAAGACGGCGGGACCGCCGCCACCACCCCGACGCCCCCTGCCGCGGCCGCCGCGGCGACGAGGAGACCGGCATGAAGAAGGCACTCCGACGGCTGCTCCTCGCGTCCGCGGTCCTGATCGGGATCGGGACGCTCCTCTTCCGCCGCTACTGGTACTACCTGCCCGGGCTGGTCGCCTCGATCACGGACCCGGTGCTGCCGAACCAGCCGGTCGCGTGGGCCCCGGGGCCCGAGACCGCCGCCGCGCCGCCGGGGAGCCGGCCTCCCAACGTCGTCCTCATCCTCGCCGACGACCTCGGCTGGAACGACCTCACCTTCGGCGGCGGCGGCGTCGCGGGGGGACGGGTGCCGACGCCGAACATCGACTCGATCGGTCGCGACGGCGTCGTCTTCACGAACGGCTACGCCGGCAACGCGACCTGCGCGCCGTCGCGTGCCGCGATTCTCACCGGGCGCTACGCGACGCGCTTCGGGTTCGAGTTCACGCCGGTGAACCGCGAGTTCGCGCGCCTGCTCGGCCACTTCGAGGCCGACGGTCCGCCGCCGATCTACCACGCGGACCGCGAGAAGGACGTGCCGAAGATGGCCGACATGGTCGTCCCGTCGTCGGAGATCACGATCGCCGACCTGCTTCGCGCGCAGGGATACCGCACGCTCATGCTCGGCAAGTGGCACCTCGGCGAGACGCCGACCGCCGTGCCGCAGGCGCGCGGCTTCGACGAGACGCTGGTCTTCCTGCCCGGCGCGTCGCTCTTCCTGCCGACGAGGGACCCGCGCGGCGTCGAGGCGCGGCAGGACTTCGACCCGATCGACCGCTTCCTGTGGGCGAACCTCCCGTTCGCGGTCAGCCACGACGGCGGACGGCGCTTCGAGCCGTCGACCTACATGACCGACTACCTTGGCGACGAGGCCGCGCGCGCGATCGCTGCGAACCGCAACCGGCCCTTCTTCCTCTACCTCGCCTTCAACGCCCCCCACACGCCGCTGCAGGCGCTCGAGTCCGACTACGACGCTCTCTCCGGGATCGCCGACCACCGGCTGCGGGTGTACGGCGCCATGATCCGCTCCCTCGATCGCGCGGTCGGAACCGTGCTCGCGGCGCTGCGCGAGAACGGTCTCGAGAACGACACGCTGGTGTTCTTCACGAGCGACAACGGGGGTGCCCACTACATCGGGCTGCCCGACGTGAACGAGCCGTTCCGCGGCTGGAAGGCGACCTTCTTCGAGGGCGGCATCCACGTCCCGTTCTTCGCGCGCTGGCCGGCCGCGATCCCGCGCGGGACGACCTACGCTCCCGCGGTCGGCCACGTCGACATCTTCTCGACCGCGGCGGCGGCCGCCGGCGTCAAGACCGAGACCGAGCGCCCGCTCGACGGCGTCGACCTCGTGCCTTTCGTCGCCGGGCGCGCCGACGGCGTTCCGCACGAGTCGCTCTACTGGCGTTCGGGCCCCTACAAGACGCTGCTCGCGGGCGGATGGAAGCTCCAGGTCGCCGAGACCCCGAAGAAGAGCTGGCTCTTCCGGCTCTCGGACGATCCGACCGAGAAGCACGACCTCGCGGCCGCCGAGCCCGCGAAACTCCGCGAGATGGAGTCCAGGCTCGCCAAGATCGACGCCGAGCAGGCGAAGTCGCTGTGGCCGTCGCTGCTGGAGGCGGCGGTGCCGATCGACCATCCCCTCGACGTTCCCTGGCAGCCGGGTGACGAGTACGTCTACTGGTCGAACTGAGGGCGCGACGGCGACGCGGGCCGGCCGGGCCGACGCCGCCGTCGCGGCCTCGCTCGTCGGGCTCGTCTTCGCCGTCTTCGGCGGGTGCCTC